>SKZS01000131.1 GCA_007127255.1 Syntrophomonadaceae bacterium
ACCATGTTTTGAGCAACTGCCCGTACCCTCGGGTCATAGGCAATTGTACAGCAAACAAAAAAGAGGTTTTCCACAGGCTCTTCAGGATCGGCCATTTTAACATCTAAACCTTCCATCCAATCCAGACGAGTTGCCCGCGACTTCTCCCAGGGGTTACCTTCAAGGAGAACACTCTGCAGGGCATCCCGCACAGTTGGTTCTACCTTACCGCTTTCGACAATCATCGAGCGCAAACCGATTAAAACTTCCAGAGGTTTCAAACCCTTGGGACAACGGACAGCACAGGTATGGCAGGCCGTACAATCCCATATTTCGGCCAGCCTGGCCAATTCATCAAGTTTTTCTTCATCATAAGCATCATTTACAAACTGGCGAACATTTAAATCGGCCCGGACAGTAACCGGACAGCCGCCGGTGCAACGACCGCATTGGATGCAACCAAGCAGGTCATATTTTTCGGTAAAAGTCTGCATTTCGGTACTCATTAGCATACCCCGCATCATTAAGTAATTATTTTACTACAATGCTCCCGGTAGAAATCTCAGTTAACCGGATTGATAGTTAAACAGAATTGACGCTATTTCCACCCCCTTTTTGCGAGATAAAATTTAAAAGTAATTGCGATATTTGTGTACTATATTGGAGGTTTTCGACATTTCCTTTAAATTTTCCTGCCTCTACTTTTAAATTCATAAATATTTAACATGTTCAACTATTAAACCGTAAAATTATCGTCTGCTTCAATACTTTTTAGCTGATAAATCCTTCAACAGCACCCATTAATTACAAAAAAATATTGAACAGGTTAGTCGCTACAGATTATAATGCGGTTATATAACTGTTATCATGCCCGGAGATCCGGCAACTATGCGACCGATGTAGTGCCCTTTGGCGCCGCTTCCATGCAAAGCCTCCAGGTAACCGCCCAGTTTTTCTTCGGGTAGGGCTACAAGAAGGCCGCCGGAAGTCTGGGGGTCGGCCAGGATGATCAGGGCATCATCTTTATCGTCAGAATGGCCCTGCCAGGCAATATGGGGAAGCACATAGTCCAGGTTGCGGTAGGCCCCGCCGGGAACCATACCCATGGCAACCATTTCTTTAACCGAAGGATACAAAGGAACATCTTTGTATTGAAGTTCCGCGGCGCACTGGCTGGAAAGAAGCAATTCGTGCAGGTGACCGAGCAGGCTGAAACCGGTAATATCTGTACAGGCGGTTGCCCCGGCCTTAATCATTTCTGCCGCCGGAACTGCACTTAAAGCAGCCATGCCTTCCGTTACCACCGCGGCCTCCCCGGCAGAAATCATGTCTCCTTTTACAGCTGTGGAAATTATCCCGGTACCGACCGGCTTGGTTAAAACCAGGCAATCACCGGGTCTGGCCCCGCTTCCGGTAACCATTTTTTCGACATCAACCAGGCCGGTTACCGACAAACCATATTTTGGCTCACTGTCTTCAACACTATGACCGCCAACCAGTACAGCACCCGCTTCAATTATTTTATCGTAACCGCCTCGTAATATTTTCTCCATTATTGACAGGGGCTGACAGGATACAGGAAAACAAATTATATTGAGGGCCGTCAGAGGCCTGCCACCCATCGCATAAACATCACTTAAAGCATTGGCGGCAGCAATACGACCAAAATCATAAGGGTCGTCAACTATCGGCGTGAAAAAGTCAACTGTCTGAACCAAAGCGCGGGTTTCCGATATGCGATATATACCGGCATCAGCAAAATGCTGCTCCCGGTTAAGGTAATTGGGATCATCAATTGGTGGCAATTGGCGCAGGACCTGCGCCAGGGCCTCCGGCCCTATTTTTGCCGCTCAGCCGGCGCTGGCCGTCATACTGGTAAGACGTATTTCTTCACGGCTCATAATGTCACCATCCCTTTTTATAAAACCCGTTTACTACCATGTGCTATTTGGTAAGCTTTTGAGCGACGCGGTAGTCTTCAATCCGCCGGGTAATTTTGGCCTGATCAAAGTGTTCAAGTAAAGCCTGGGCAAATTTCCTTGAGCTGCCTGACAGATCCCGGAATTCAGCCAGGGTTAACTGCTGATGTTCTCTGAAATGTTTTCGCAGCAGGTTTAAAGCTTCATTGTAAGCATCTCTGTGGAAAAAAAGCTCTTCACTTATTTTTACCAGGATTCCATTGCTGACAAGATAATTAAACAGTTCTTCCTTACGAACCTGGCTTACCTGGATTTTTTCAAGAGCTTCTTTAGCCGAGGGCGGTTGAAACCAGCCGCTCCGGTAAATGTCACTTAACTTTTCAAGTATAATACTATCTTCTGTTGAAGGTTCAGCCTTAAAGCCGTGAAGTGAGACCAGGTCGCTTTTTATTGCAATTAGTTCCCTGCTCTGCAGTGTTTCGAGCAGGGCGTCGTAATCACGCTGATTGAAAGCAGTTGGCAGAAATCCCTTGAGCCGCGCACGGGACATACCGGGGTCCAGGGGTTTTTCCCGGTGATATTTTTTTAGTTCGGCAAGCAATGTGTCTTCATATTCTTTCAGCACTGCCGAAATGATATAAACACTGCCAATTTTATCTACCAGGTTCTGCGCGGCAAGCTCTTCAAGAATAGTTTCTACTTTATCCTTTCCCAGGCGGGTCTCCTTAACCAGGCGGGTTATATCAGCAGCTTTAAGTTCTTCAAGTTTGCGCCGCACAAAAGCAGAGTCTCCTCCAGCAGAAGGGGCCTGTTTAAGTTCGTTTAAACGTTCAATAACATCCGGACGAAAACGGCGGTGCTTTGCGGGGTATGGATCGAGCACTTTTCCACCCCCGATAGTAGTCATCGGGGAATAGGAGCGAATGACAAAAGGGTCGCCCCTTTCGGCTACCAGGGGTTTTTCCAAACGACACTGGACAAGGGCGCTTTGACCCGGCTCAAGTTCTTTGCGGTCGAGAAGGTGAAGCCTGGCAACAGTGCGTGCTGTGCCCAGGAAAAAATGAACCGGGTCTAAATTTTTCAATTTACGCGGAGCTTTTTCAAGCAGTTTAACCGTCACATCAATAAGATCAGTTTGCCGGTAATAACCGGGATTGCTGATTACACTGCCTCTTAATACCCGGTCTTTCTCAAGACCCGAGAGGTTCAAAGCGACCCTTGTTCCCGCTTTTGCTTCCTGCACATCGGCATCATGAACCTGGATGTTGCGTACCCTTACCTCGAGGTCGGGAGGAACAATGGCTACAGTATCGCCGACCCGTACAGATCCCTGAACAAGAGTCCCTGTAACCACGGTACCAAACCCGGATATAACGAAAGAACGATCTACAGGCAAACGCAGGGGGCCGGAAGAATCACGTGCTTCAAGATCGGAAGTAAGGTCATCAATTAAGCTTTTCAGCTCTTCCAGACCCTGACCTTTGATCGCCGATACTGAAACGATCGGAGACTTTTCTAAAAACGTTCCCTGCAGCTCTTCCTTTATTTCATCACGGACTAACTCCCGCCATTCTTCCTCAACCAGGTCAATTTTTGTGATAACAACAATCCCGTTTTTTGTCCCTAACAGTTCTAAAATATCAAGGTGTTCACGGGTCTGTGGCATTACACCTTCAGTTGCATCAACTACCAGCATAACCAGGTCCATGCCCGCTGCTCCGGCCAGCATATTATGGATAAACCTTTCATGTCCGGGCACATCCACTACCCCGGCCAGCCTGCCGTCAGGCAGTTTAAAAGGCGCAAAGCCAAGGTCAATGGAGATACCTCGCTCCTTTTCTTCCTGGAACCGATCGGTATCAATCCCGGTCAGCGCTTTGATCAGAACTGTTTTCCCATGGTCAACATGGCCGGCCGTGCCAATAATTAGCTGCTCCAAATGGCAAACACTCCTTAAAACTAGCCGCAATAAAATTTTAGCCCAATCTAACAGGCAGTATTATTTTATTAAAAACATTGAAAATATGTGAAAAAAACTCTCTATGACTGAGTCTGATAAGCTTTTCCGACAACCTCGAGAAGAGTAGCTTCCTGGTCTTCAAATAAGGTTCGGGGGTCGAAAAGCAAGGTGTCGTGCTGAAGGCGCAGTATCACCGGTGGTCTGCCGGAACGCAACTTTTCGACCAATTTATCCGGGTGCATACCTTCTTCAGGCAGCTTTACTGCCGCCAGCCAGGTGGGCAGCTCTGCAGTCGGCAAAGCCCCGCCCCCGACTTTTGATACACTTGCAACGACGCTAACCTTTTCGGCGCCAAATATTTTACTCAAACCCCGGGCCAGGTTATCAGCCCGGGTTTTAAGTACTCCTTCTCCAGCGGTAAGCATGCGCCAGACCGGTATTTCCTGCAGGGCTTTTTCTTCATCAAGGTAAAGACGTAAAGTAGCCTCAAGAGCAGCTATAGTAAACTTATCGACTCTAAGAGTCCTCGCTAACTGGTTGCTGCGTATGCTTGATATTAGATCTTTTCGACCGACTATGATACCAGCCTGGGGACCGCCAAGCATTTTATCACCGCTGAAGGTAATCAGATCAACACCGGCAGCAACGCTATCCTGGACACGCGGTTCGAAAGGAAGACCGTATTTTTCCAGGTCTAACAAAACACCGCTGCCCAGATCTTCTATTAAAAGCAGACCATGCCGGTAAGCCAAATCGGCTAGTTCAGCGGCATTTACTTCCGCAGTAAAACCGACCATATGGTAGTTGCTGGCGTGGACCTTCAGAAAAGCGGCTGTATTTTCATTAACTGCTGCTTCATAGTCGCGGAGATAAGTCTTATTCGTCGTCCCTACTTCAGTCAGTTTAGCGCCGCTTGCAGCCATTATATCGGGAATGCGAAACGAACCGCCGATTTCTACCAGCTGACCCCTGGAAACGACAACTTCCCTTCCTGAAGCAACGTCATTTAAAGCGAGAAAAACCGCCCCTGCATTATTATTCAACACAATAGCCGCTTCTGCGCCGCTCAAATCGCAAATTAGCTCTTCTAAATGCTCGTGTCGTGAACCGCGTTTGCCGCTGTCGAGAGAATATTCCAGGTTGTTATAATTTGCGGCGATACTGTTTAAAGCCTTTACAGCTGCTTCCGGCAGGGGGGCCCGGCCCAGGTTGGTATGAATTATAATACCCGTGGCATTAATTAACGCTCTTAAGTTGGGGACTGCTTTCTTTTCAGCCAGAACAGCTGCTTCCTTCGCCAAAACTGCCGGTGAGAGGTCGAAAGCTTCCGGGTTATTCGAGGTGCCTGCCCTGCCGGTTATCGCTTCACGGTATGAAGCAATTGTTTCCTGGACAGCCTCTAAAACTATCCGGCGCGGCAGAAAGGTCAGCAAATTAGCTAAAACCTCTTCTTGCAACAGGCGGTCAACGGCAGGAAGTTTACGCAGCAAGTTTTGATGATCGTCCACTTTTGTACTCCTTCTCCAGGATTATTTAAAGCTTTATCTTTTACCGATGCCATAGTTCTCCGGTAATATATAATTGATCTTCTTTCAGGTTAAAATTTCGCACACTGGTCACTAAGATTATAACAACTAGTATAAGAACTTGGCAAACAAATCAAGTTATAATATGTTAATTAAAACCTGCCCTGCTTTTAGTTAAATTAATAAGCTCACAAGCCGGAATAGGAACAGTTTTTTCATGTTACCCTTTTTGGGTATATCCTATTGAAAGACCCAGCGGTTTTGTTTCCAGGTAACTTCCCGCACAGAACCCAAGGAGGTCGCTTTTTTCAAAATCGATTCTTCCTTTATCATCAAGTACTGCTGAATCGACATAAGAAGAAACAACTTCCGCTATAAATACAGTGTGGCTGTCCAATTCGACGGTATGCTCAAGCCTGCACTCCATACTGATCGGGCATTCAACAATCATCGGAGCCTGTTTTAAGGTTCCTTTTTCTGCTGTAACTTTAAAGTGTTCAAACTTGTTCAAATCACGTCCACTCAGTGTGCCGCAGCCGTCAGCAAGCTCAACCTGATCTTTTTTGGGCAGATTAACAGTAAATTCTCCACTATCTTTTATGATCTGGTAGGAATGGCGGTTAGGGCGCACAGCGGCAGTGATCATCGGGGGCGATGAATTGACTACCCCGACCCAGGCCAGGGTTATAATGTTTTTTTCAGATTCGTTACCGCAACCGATCAGGGCCGGTGGAACGGGGCCGAGCAAAATTTGGGTAGATTGTTTTTGTTTGGGCATTATAATCATCCTCCTTGTATATGCTCTTAAAATTCTTGCAATCTGAAGTAAAACTAACCTTAATGGTTAATGCCTTTATTACCAAAAATACAAAGGCCTATGTTTTTATAATCAATTATGAAATATGATATGTTTCCCCCTCCCGGGCGGCTTCGACTTCGGGAAAGATTTTTTTTGCCTCTGCCAGGTACTGCTCCAGTTCACGCTCGGGGTGATGATGGGTTAAATACAGTTTTTTAACCCCTGCCGCGGCGGCAATTTGCGCAGCCTGGGCGGAGCTTAAATGATTAGGCGCTCCGTTTTCGATATCTGCTTCTAAAAAGTTGGCTTCACAGAGGAAAAAATCCGCCCCGGAAGCAAACTGTTCCAGCCCGGAATCGAATTCAGTATCGCCGGAGTAAACAAATATACCTGATGCAGTGCGGATTCTGAAAGCCATCGAGGGTATGGCATGAATACCTTCCCTGGCCAGAATGGTAAAAGGTCCGATTTGCAGGGTCTGTCCCGGCTCCAGTACACTAACTCTATAGGCATTTTTGTAGGGAAGGCGCTCAAATTCTGTTTCAGGCTGTGCAGGAGCGTAAAGTGGGAGCGGTTCAAGACGTTCTCCCTGCTGAAAAGAGATTTCAAGGCCGTAGCGCATGATCATAATATCTGAATAATGATCGGCATGGAGATGACTAAGTATCACCGCGTTAAGCTTTTTGTAATCCAGGTGC
Organism: Syntrophomonadaceae bacterium; assembly: GCA_007127255.1. GTDB lineage: Bacteria > Bacillota > Dethiobacteria > DTU022 > DTU022 > T3SED10-7. Next base: position 6,882 of record SKZS01000131.1, read on the forward strand.
AGCTGAAGCCGACTTAGAACACCATTTCCACAATCAATTAAAAGATTGCAGTTATCTTCCTGCAGCAAGTAGCCCGAACAGCAGCCTCCTGCCGGCGGATAAGGGCCGAAACAACCAAGTACAGTTAACTGCATTAGTCTCTCCCCCTTTACATCTATAAAAAGAGTCGAATATTAAAAGTTATTATGAGTATAACACAGAATAAAGCCGCTAAAAGGCAGCGCAATTGGCGAAGTGATTGTTCAATTGCCGGGAGAGAGTTATACTTCAGTTATGAGCATAACCAGCGCATGATTGTTTAATATTTCATCCGGCCGATCAGCTTATTTTTAATTCCCGGACCTCGCCGCTATCAATTTTCGGTTGAAGAGCTTGATTTATTTCACCCTTGGAGCTGAAATAAAGAACCTGCCAGCCTTCAAGCGTAATAGATTCCAGCATGGAAAGAAGCTGGCTGAGTCTTTCCGGATCGGCTTTAATAAAGGGATCGTCAAGTATAAAAAAACCTTTTTCCCCTTCCAACAGCTTTTCCCCCAGGGCCAGTCTGATAGAAAAATATAACTGATCATAAGCTCCTCCGGAAAGCTGGGCAGCGTCCAGTTCAACTCCATCGCTGCGAACAGTTTTGATCCTGTTTTCACCACTTCTAAAAACAACCTCTTTATAGCGGTTAGCAGTTATTTTGCGAAAGTATTCGCTGATAGCACTATTTGTCCCGAATAGAGCAGCAACTTTTTTTTCTTCTTCCTCTTCTATGCTGTTGAGTGTTTCGAGCACGATCAAGGCACACTCTCTGTTCTCCTCCTGCTGCTGAAGCCAGCTGTCTATGCTTTGCAGCATTATTTCAAGATCGTAGGTTGTCTGACAGGGCAGGCTTTTAGCTCCTTCACTGAAAAGAAGCATATTTGCTTCTTTTTCGAAGTCCCGCAGCTGAACTGAGCGATCCTGCATTTTTTCAGCCAGTTCTTTCTTCTGCTGCTCCAACTCCTCCTTCTGGCGAAGCAGGCTGTCATATTCCACCTGGTTAAAAGAGTATTGCTCAGTTGGGTCAGCATAGGGCTTAAATTTGGAAAGCTCTTCTTTCCAGTAATTAAAGTGGCCTTGATCAGAAACCTGGCTGCCTGCGCTGCCGAAATGGCTGCCCAGTATTCCCATTTGTCTTTCTGCTTCAGTTTCAAGCTGCTGCCGACGATTCAACATTTCTCTGTAGCTATCCAGATCAGCAAGACCTGATTTGCTCTTTAAATTATTAATTTTATCCTCTGCTGCCTTAATTTTTTTCTTTTTATCTTCCTGCTCCCGGCGCAGACGCTCCTGCTCTTTTAGCTGCCATTCAAGTTCATTTTCTACTTCAGACTGCATCTCTTTTTTCAAAGCCAGATCTTTTTGCAAAGAACCGATGTTTTTCTGTAAAGAGCTAATATCATCTGCGGGGATACCAATTTTCTCTGCTTCAGACCAAAGCTTTGTTTCCAGGGCGGCCAGATGGCCTTTTTGCTTTAAGTAGTAAAATTTATTGCCTGTTAAAACAGCAGTGACCAGAAATGAAACAATTAGAACAGGTAGGGACCACCACGTATCCCTGATTAAAATAACAGCCAGGCTTAATATAAATGCAAAAGCACTTACGGCCAAAGCCCGACTGTAGAAGGGCGCTTTAACCAAAGCTTCCTGGCTGCGCAGAACTTGCCTGGCCTGGTCATAGTCAGCCAGGCCCGGCTCCAACTTTTCTGCTGATTTTACATCCTGCTCCACCTTTTTCACGGCTTCGCGTTTTTCATTAAGCTTTTGCCGCAAATCCAGTAGACCAGACTTGTGTTGATCAATTTGCTCCTCCAGGTTTTTTAATTCACTGTAAAAGTAATCAAGCTCCGAGACCGTCTTTTGCCAGATTTCATACTCATCCCGGTTATAACCGCTGATCATTTCTGCTTCTGCCTTAACTGATTCCAACCGGGAAAGCGCTGCAGCACCTTTTTCATATATTTCCCGGTTTTGTGCTTCCCGGTATAAATTTATTTTTTCTGCAGTTTCGCGGTCTTTTTGATCAATCTCTGCCAGCTTCTCTTCAAAGCGTTCAAAATCTTCGTCCCGCAGATTGCTTAATAACTCTTCCGCTCTTTCTTTCAAAGCGGCTGCCCTGCTCATACTATCCTTCAACTTGACCGGAGCAGTGTTCTGAAAACTCCCGCCTTCGGTGATCCCACCGAGGTCAAGTATTTCACTTTTAAGCTTCTCAATTTCTCCCGTCCGCAAACCGGTTAAGCGGCTGGTGTAATCACGGTAAAAAGAATCCTCTTCATAAATTGACAGATCGCTGTCTCTGATAACAAAAATATTGGCGAATACATCGGGGCTTATCCCAAAATGTTGATCGAAAGTACCTGCTTCCGGGAATTTTACTTCCTGCTGTAAGCTGTCGGCCAGAACCAGGTAGCCTTCAGGATTTTCTTCCACTCTTTTTATCCCTTTAAAAACCTTTAAGTTTTTTTTGAAAAGCATTTTTATAAGAGCTTCAATAGTCAGGGTCTTGCCTTCTTCATTGGAAGCATAGATGAGGTTAAACAAGCCCGGCTCATTAATACCGCTGTCAGACAGTGGACCATACCGCCAGATGGCGTATTCTGTTATGATCACTATTTCACCCCTCTGAACGCGTTTATCAACATCTTCTCGGCTTTATCTTTCTGAACGCGGGTATAATCCTTGTCGGATAGTTTTTTTCGAAACTGTTTGAACAAATCATCTTCCAGGATATGCTGAACATCGTTAAATTCAATGATTAATTGATCAACTACATGGTTTTCCGTCCGTGATCTAACCACTTCAACTAACTCACTTTCACTGAGACCGAGAGCCGCACCATTGAAAAATCCGCAGATGGATAAAATTATTCTTGCCCTGGGATGCAGATCCTGCAGCATTTGGTCCAGTTGATCGAGGGGGGCTGTTTCACTGAAAGGATCAAGATTTATAACCAGGTTTTCGTAGTGAGCGGTATTGAGGGTTAGTTCAGAAGCTTTTCCATCGGGGCTTACCAGGTTGGCTTTACGTATCCCCATTTCCCTCCTGGTTACTGCTGCCGGTGATCCGGGATAAATAAATAATCCCCCATCAGGCAGATTCCAGGCGGCATACCTGGAATGAAAATGACCGGCCAGGACATGACGGACTGGTAAATCTGCAAAGTAAGACAGTTTAGCAGGCATATACCTTTGTTCACCTTCATCTCCCATGTCTTCCGGCGAAAAGTAAGCGTCTAAAAGCTCTCCATGGAAGAGCAAATAATTAATACGTTCAGGATTCATCCGGGTGCTTAAGTCTTTCAGGCGGCTTACCATCTTTTCAGTACTTAAACGTTCAAAAGGCAGGCCCCAGATTACCATCTCACCTACCTCTACCGGCTCTTCCCAATTGTCAAGAATAGAAACCTTATCTCCAAAATAAAGACCGCTGCGATAAGCTTTGTAATCATGATTCCCGGGAAGAATAATGGTCTGAAAGTCTCCGCTGCCAAACGAAGCACGTAACCTTCCTCTTAATTTTTCTGCCTCAGTATCGTGATCAAAAAGATCACCGCAAATAACCAGCGCAGAAACATTATGCTGCCGGGCCAGGCTAATTAGTTCATCAAGAGCACTCCAGCGGTCTTCATCCTTTTCTGTAAGGTGCAGATCGGCTGTATGCAGTACAGGCAAATTATTTCATCTCCTCCAGGCAATCATCAAACAATTCAGGGGCGATTGTTTTCGCCCCTGCATTGCGTAAGTTTAAAAGAACCATCTTCTTATTTTTTCTTTGCCTTCTTAAATAATTGATCACCCCGAAGCGCAATGGCAGTTAAGACAATTCCGAAAGCTGTCATGCCTACCACAGCCTGCCTGAAGCGATAGAAGGCAGTTTCAATATACATGTCAGTTGAAGGACCGACAAAACGTAAAATATAATCAGCCGATACAGAAATTACAACAAATAATACGAGAGTTATAGCCAGGCTCAGGACTGCCGGACCAAGAAAATCTCTAAACTTGTGATCGATAAAATACATGAAAATTAACATAAACCCAAATGAAGCGATACAAAGCCAGAATACGTTATGGATAACCAGGGGCTGCAGATCAGCAGTTAATACAACCATATCCCGCTCTAAACCTGTAGCTTCGGTAACGATTAAACGTACGGTATCACGAGCCTGAACTCCAAAAAGCGAAACTGTAAGAAAAGTTAAGAGCACAACAAGAGAAAAAAGAAAACTGATGATTATTTTCAATGATACTTTTAGACTATGCAAATACTATTCCTCCCCTTTTATTAGATTATCTCTGAATCATTCGGTTATAATGTGAATATTAGAAATTATCCTGTAACATTCGACTGCCCAAAGGAAATATCCTGCTTGAAAATATGTTTTTTTACTGGTTATGGCCAATCCAAGATTCTAATATTGAATCCTGACCGATAATTGTCTGCGAACGGTCAGGACCAACAGAAACCAGTTCAATTTTAACTCCGACGCTTTCCTCCATTGCATTTAGAAAATGTCTTGCTGCTGCAGGCAAATCCTTTAAGCTGCGGACACGGGATATGTCTTCATCCCAACCGGGAAATGTTTCATAAACAGGTGTACATACTTTAAGCTCTTCAATGCTTTGCGGGAAATTATTAATTTCTACCTCTCCACAGCGATAAGCAACAGCGATATTAACCGTATCCATTCCGCTTAACACGTCAAGCTTAGTAACAGCAAGGCCTGTCAACCCGTTTATCATTGCGGCATAACGGGCGATGACAGAGTCAAACCAACCACAGCGGCGGGGGCGTCCTGTAGTTGTTCCGAATTCATTGCCCCGTTCCCTTAGTTGTTCTCCGGCCTCGAAATGATCTTCTGTCGGGAAAGGCCCTTCCCCGACTCTCGTTGTATAAGATTTGATTACTCCCAGGGACTGCCGGACATGCTGAGGCCCCACCCCATTACCTGTAGCGGCTGCAGCAGCAACGGTAGATGATGAAGTAACATAAGGGTAAGTGCCGTGATCAATATCGAGCAGGGCTCCCTGGGCTCCTTCAAATAAAACTTTCTTCCCGGCATTTAAGCTTTCAAATAAAACCTGTGAACCATCTGTAACCATCGGCCCCAGTTTTTCGATAGCAGGTCGGTAAAGTTCAACCAGCTGGCCCAAATCGTAGCCTGCATGACCATAGATTTCTTTCAAAATCCGGTTTTGCAAGGGCAGTATGCCGGCCAGCCTTTCACGAAAGCGTTCTAAATCGATCATCTCGATTGCCCTTATCCCCCGGCGCATAATTTTATCTGCGTAGGCCGGGCCGATACCACGCCCCGTGGTGCCGATCTTTTTTTCTCCCAGAAGCTTTTCATTCTCTTCATCGAGATCTTTGTGATAAATTAAGTTCAGGTGCGCTTTGCCGCTTATCCTCAGATTCGAAGTATCAATGCCGCGCTTTTCCAGTTCGGCAAGTTCTTCTACCAGCACCAGTGGATCGACAACCATACCGTTGCCCAGCAAACATAAAGTCCCTGCATTGATAATTCCAGAAGGCACGTGGTGCAGTTTGAAGATATTAGCACCATAAACAACAGTGTGTCCGGCATTATTGCCACCCTGGAAACGCGCTACCACATCGGCTCTGCTGGCCAGGTAATCAATAACCTTGCCCTTGCCTTCATCACCCCACTGGGCTCCCACTACAGCCAGGCTGTTAATTTTTTCCATATGAGCACCGCCTATTTTCGACTGATTTTCTCTTTTAACAATTTATTTGCTTCACCGGGATCGGCCCTGCCGCCGGTCAGGGCCATAACCCTTCCCACCAGGAAAGCCATGGCCTTTTCTTTACCCTGCCGGTAGTTTTCTATTGCATCAGGGTTTTCCGCAATAACCTTCTCAACTATGGGCAGAAGTTGTTCATCCCCGGAAATACGTCCAAGCCCTTTATCCCGGATCATCTTTTGCGGACTTGTGCCGCTTAAAACTATCTCACTAAGCAACTCCTTGGCAACGGGACGGTTAATGTCCCCCTTGTCCAGCAGCGTCAGCAAATCGACAAATTTTTGCGGCTCAACCTCTTCTACGTTCTTACCGCTTTCACGCAAATAGTAGAGCAAATCCCCCTGAACCCACTTGGCCAGATTAGCGTATTGATTATATCTTGCTGCTGCCGCTTCAAAAAAATCTCCAAGAGAACGGTTAAAGGTAAACAAGGCTGCTTCACTGGCATCCAGACCGTACTGCTCCTTTAAACGCTTTCGACGGGCAGGGGGAAGTTCGGGCAGGGCAGCAGATATTTCTTCAATGAATGTACTTTCTAAAACCAGGGGCAGCAGGTCAGGCTCCGGAAAATAGCGGTAATCGGAAGACCCCTCCTTACTGCGCAGGGGAATGGTCTTCTTTCTCTCTTCGTCCCAGTGGCATGTCTCCTGGATAACAGTACCGCCTGCGGCCAGAATTTCTTCCTGTCTCCCTGCTTCATAATTTAGGGCTAACTCAACAGCCCGAAAAGAATTCATATTTTTTACTTCAGCCCTGGTTCCCAGTTCATCGGATCCGGCGGGTCGCAGTGAAATATTTGCGTCGCAGCGCAGGGATCCCTCTTCCATTTTACAGTCAGAAGCGCCCGAGTAAAGCAATACTGAACGAAGGTCATCCAAAAAAAGACGGGCTTCCCGACCGGAAGTAATATCCGGAGCGGTAACTATTTCAAGCAGGGGAATCCCAGCCCGGTTATAGTCCACCAGGGAATAATCAGAGCCCATGATCGATTCACTCGAATGGATCAGCTTGCCTGCTTCTTCTTCCAGATGAACCCTTTCCAAGTTAATGATACGAGAGGCACAGTCAACTTCAATCTGGAGATAACCACCTCTGGCCAATGGTTGATCATACTGCGATATCTGGTAAGCTTTCGGCAGGTCCGGATAAAAATAGTTTTTACGATCAAAACGGCTCTTCTCCTGAACATCACTGTTTAATGCCAGAGCTGCGGCAACCGCCAGTTCTATCGCCCTGCGATTAAAAACCGGAAGACTGCCAGGCAAGCCGAGACAGATTGGGCAGCAGTTAGAATTCGGTTCCCGGCCGAAGATGGTACTGCAGCCACAAAACAGCTTGGAAGAAGTTTGCAGCTCCAGGTGAATCTCCAAACCAATCACTACTTCATATTTCATCTAGACCTCTCCCCCCTCGGGAAGCTTTACCTTTGGGCGCAGCGGCAGATGACCCCGCTCCCGCTCCAGGAAGCCGGCTACCTTAAGCAACAGCCCCTCTTTTAGCGGAGATGCTGTCAGCTGCATGCCCATCGGCAGACCCCCTGAACTAATTCCAGAGGGAATTGATAGGGACGGCACTCCGGCCAGAGAATCTGTAATATTGCAAATATCTGAAAGATACATCTGCAGGGGGTCATCGATTTTTTCATCAATTTTAAATGCAGGTGTAGGCGTGGTAGCTCCGACCAGGATATCGAAGCGTTTGAAAGCTGCTTCATATTCCCGGCGAATCATGGTTCTTACTTTCATAGCTTGCAGGTAGTAAGCATCAAAATAACCGGCACTTAAGGCGTAAGTGCCAATCATGATCCTGCGTTTTACCTCGGGACCAAAGCCACGACCCCTGGTAGCGCTAAACATATCGTCAATACTTTCTCCGCCGGCGTTAAAACCATAGCGCACTCCATCATAGCGGCCCAGGTTGGAACTGGCTTCTGAAGGAGCAATCAGGTAATATGCACCCAGGCCATAGTCTGTCAGAGGCAGGGATACTTCGTCAACTTCGGCCCCGCTTTCTTTCAGTAAAGCTATATTTTTCATAACAGCAGCGGTTACCTCCGGATCGAAATCTTCCGAAACATTCTCTTTGATTACTCCAACTTTTAATTTCTTTATCCCTTCATCAAGAAAGATAGTATAATCGGGCACCGGCTCGGAAAGGGTAGTTGAATCAAGTAAATCATAACCGGAGATAACGTTCATAAGCATAGCGCTGTCCAGCGCTGTCAGGGAAATTGTTCCAATTTGATCAAGAGACGAAGCAAAAGCAATTAACCCGTAACGGGATACCCTCCCGTAAGTGGGGCGCAGTCCGGTCAGGCCACAAAGCGAGGCAGGCTGCCGGATTGAACCGCCGGTATCAGAGCCGAGAGCAAGAGGAGCCATACCCGAGGAAACGGCTACAGCAGAACCGCCGCTGGAGCCACCGGGAACTCTTTCTAAATTCCATGGATTGCGGGAAGGATAAAAAGCGGAATTCTCGGTTGATGAACCCATCGCAAACTCGTCCATGTTAGTCTTGCCCAGCAACGGCATACCGACCTGTTTTAAAGTTTCGACAACCGTAGCATCATAAGGAGGAATATAATTTTCTAAAATCCTTGAAGCACAGGTTGTGCGCAAGCCCCTGGTGCTGATATTGTCTTTGATTGCAATGGGAACCCCGGCCAGGGGATGCAGCTTTTCCCCTCCTGCCCTTCTATTGTCAACAGTGCTGGCCATGTCAAGAGCCATCGCCGGTGTGTGGGTAATAAATGATTTTAGATAAGGTTCGATCAATTCGATGCGGTCCAAAAAACTCTGTACTACTTCAACCGAACTGACTTCTTTGTTCTGAAGCAGCTTGCTCAAGTTCGCTGCTGTCTGCTCATAGATTTTCATATTAATCCTCTTTTCTAACGGCGCCAAACAGGGCAGTTCTTCACCCGACTGGCTACTCTTCGACCTCTTCAGAGTTTAACCCGGCAATGCTAGGAACTCGGAAGAATTGCTTCTGGCGTCGGGGAGCGTTTTGCAGCACCCTGTTAAGAGTTAAAGACGGCATGGTCACATCTTCGCGCAGTACCGCCGGCAGGTTAACGACATGCGAAGTCGGCTCGACCGCCGTCGTATCCAGCTCCTGGATACGCCTTGCTGTATCTAATATATCGCTTAACTGACCGGCCATAAGTTCTTTTTCTTCTGAATCGAGAGTAAGGCGGGCCAGACGGGCTACGTAATCGACTTCTTTGCTAAAGTCTATTGCCACGATAAAACCTCCCATTGTGATAATAAGAACTGAAAACAATAAACCGGCTGCCCTGAGCCGGTCCTGGTATCTGAATAGTTTCTAGCGGATGCAACAGGAACTTTTTTAGGCCCGTTTTTAGCCGCCATTTCATAAATAAGAATTTTTTTATTGGCTTAAGTATCACACGCTAATTTTAATCTATCTGTAATGTTCAGTCAAGGTTATATGGGTAACTATACTTGCCAGGCTGTGCTATAATCAGGAAGAAAACACTCAGGCAGGTTAAAATTTTGCCATAGCCGGTGCAAGTATTTTCAGTACAACTCAGAAGGGAACGATGGCAAGATAGTAGAAAATAAAGAAAATAAGCAAAACAAAATAAGCCCTGGCAGTGTAAGTAACAATTACGAGAAAGAAATAATTTATGACCTGGCCGTTGTCGGCTGCGGTCCTGCCGGGGCACTGGCTGCCGGCCTGGCTGCAGAATCCGGACTGTCGACGGTTATCCTGGAAAGCAAAAAACATCCCCGCCCAAAAATTTGCGGCGGCTTTCTTTCTGCTCGCAGTATAGCCCTGCTCCCGAAAGATTTTAAGCTTTCTTCGCTTCCTTCTCAGTCGGTTTACCAGGTATCCATGATTAAGAGAAGAAAGCCATATACCTATAACAGCAAAACCCGATTGGGCCTGGTTGTGGAAAGAGAAAAATTTGATCAGCTAATAGCTGAATATGCCTGCAGCAAGGGAGCGTGCTTGAAAGAAGAAGAACCCCTCCAGGATATTAGCAAGATTTTCGGCAGCGATTACAAACCAGACAGTTATTATCTTTTAAAAACCGGAAAGAATGCTGATAATACTATAAAAACCCGCTACCTGATTGGCGCAGACGGTGCAATGGGGAAAACGGCCCTGCTTGCCGGCCTTAGAAAACCCGGGAAAGGATTGAAGGGCTGGGGCATGTCTCGTGTAATTAAAACCAAATCCAAGGTGGCAGAAACAGGGACTTCGAAGTTTTATCCTCTTCCCTCCCTCGGTGGAATGAGCTGGTCATTTAGCGGCCCGGATTGGACCAACCAGGGGGTGGGAGGGCTTTTCAGCAGGCCCCTGATGTTAAAAGCTTACCGTAAAATATTTCACAATAACCTTAACAACTCGAACCCGCCTTTCTGGCCCCTGCCTTTTCTCGGACCATTGCAAAAATCAGCATCCGGCAACCTGCTTCTAATTGGAGACGCAGCAGGGCTGGTTGAGCCTTTTTCAGGTGAAGGACTATACAACTCCTTTAAAAGCGCCATTCTTGCCGTTCAGGCCGTAAAGTTGGCCAAAAAAGAAAACACTGCAGCCGAAAAAACATACAATTATTTCTTTAAAAAACACTTTCGCAAAAATTTCGGCGCATGCCTTTGCGGAGCTTTGTTGCTCTATGCCCGCTCGCTGATATACCCCTCTTCCCTGCCGCATTCCATTGCAATCCTGATGGAGAACAAGCAGTGGTTCAACCACGGTATCGACTCTTCAACTGTTTATAGAGATGATCCGGTCTTTGATAATATCGCAGACAGATGAAAATTTACCTTCCTCGAAGTAGTAACGGGGAATACGTTTATCCAAAGCACAAAGCAGTTCATAATTAATTGTTCCAACCTGGTCGGCTGCTTCTTCTATACTGACATGCCCCCCACTCTGCCTTCCATATATTACTACTTCGTCATTTAAACGCACACCGGGAATATGGCTGACATCAATCATAAGCTGATCCATGCAAACAATTCCGATAACCGGGGCACGACAGCCGCGAATTAAAACATGTCCCTTATTTGAAAGCAACCTGCTGAAACCGTCGGCGTACCCAACAGGTACGGTGGCAACAAGGGTATCTTTTGTGGTTCGAAAGGTGCAGCCGTAACTGATCGCGCTTCCCACGGGAACTTCTTTAACCAGGACAACTTTACTTTTAAAGGTAAGGGCGGGGATAAGGTCTATACCCTTGCCCTGCAGATTCGGTGCGGGATAACAGCCATACATGGCTATCCCCAGGCGTACAAGGTTATAACGGGCGGAAGGATGGTTGATTGCTGCCGCACTGTTGGCAGCATGAACCAGGGGAAATGTAACCCCTTTATATGTACAACTGTCTATGATCCTGTTAAAAAGCATTAACTGTTCTCTTGTATATGTTAAGTCATTTTCTTCAGCAGCAGCAAGGTGAGTATAGATACCTTCAATTTTTAAACCCGGCAGGCGGCTGATCCGGACAATCACTTCAACAGCTTCATCGGGCAGCAGTCCTATCCTGCCCATCCCGGTATCTATTTTTAAATGAAGAGGCAGTACGGTATCGTGATCCACTGCAAACTCAGAATATTCAAGAGCGGTATCAAAACCAAAAACTGTGGGAGTTAGCTTATAGTGAACCAGTATCGGAAACTGAGCGGGATCGGTATAGCCGAATAAAAGAATCGGCGCATCAAGTCCGGCCCGCCGCAGGGCAATTGCTTCTTCGACGAAAGCAACTGCCAGACTTGATGCTCCGGACCGCATTGCTGTTTCAGCAACTTTTACAGCCCCGTGGCCGTATCCGTCGGCTTTAACAACAGCCATTATTTTGGTTGCCGGCCCAATTTGCTGCCTAAACTGTCGCAGGTTGTGAGCTATATGATCCAGGTTAATTTCCGCCCAGGCCGGACGGGCTGAAAAAGATGGATACATTATTTGCCGCACCTTTCTCCACCGTTGAAGTTCAGAGTCTAATAACAAAACCACTATGATTATCTTTTAAAACTTCTCATTTACAAGCTGCCTGCTTTGCTTTTTCCAACGCTTCAACGGATATAACCTTATTATTAATCTCCTGTTTTTCCGTTAACTGATAATCTATAACTGAAAGGATGCTAACCAAGCAGTCGAATCACGCTCGGGTTAGGCTTAATAGCCGGAATGCTTAATACCTTTTCGAGAGCTTTTTGAAAAGCAGCTTCGCAGACATCATGGGTGACCAGGACAATTTCCGCAGTACTTCCAAAACTGCGCTTTTGTATGACCATATCAAGGCTCACTTTTTCATCACCGAAGGCGTTAGCCAGGGAGGCAAAGACACCGGCACGATCATCGGCCAGGAAACGCAGGTAAAAGCGGTTGCTAAGATCGTTAATCGGAACAAAATTTGCTTTTTTAAACGACCTTTCTATCTCTCCATCGCTACAGCGGAAGCAAATGCAGCGGGCTGCTTCCGCCACATCGGCCAGGACGGCAGTAGCTGTTGGCATTGCCCCTGCACCGCGGCCGTAGAACATAACTTCTCCAACGGCATCACCCTCGATATAGATGGCATTAAACTCATTTAACACGGAGGCCAGTGGATGATCGGCGGGAACTAGGGTCGGATGAACCCTTAATGCAAGCCCTTCGGGCAGTTTTTCTCCGATAGCCAGCAGTTTAACTGTATAACCTATTTCACGGGCATAAGCAATGTCTTCATAAGTAACCGAGCTGATCCCTTCAACATGTACCTTGCCGGGATCGATACTGCTGCCAAAGGCAAGCCCGCTCATGATCATTAATTTATAGGCGGCATCGCGACCTTCAATATCACTTGACGAATCAACCTCGGCAAAACCGAGCTCTTTTGCCTCAGAAAGGGCCTGTTCAAGGTTTAAATTGTCTGCAGCCATGCGGGTTAAAATATAGTTGGTTGTTCCATTAACAATTCCGATCAGGCGATGGATTCTATCGGCCACAAGACTCTGCTTCAGGGGGCGAATGAGCGGTATCCCTCCACCGACACTTGCTTCGTAATAAATATTAAGGTTTTTATCACGGGCCAAAGCCAGCAGTTCTTCGCCATGTGCTGCCATTAAATCTTTGTTGGCGGTAACTACATATTTACCGTTATCTAATGCGCTGATTATCATACTTCTGGAAGGCTCGATACCACCGATCAACTCTATCACTATATCTATTTCAGGATCTTCCAGTACATCTGCAGCTTTCGTGGTAATTATATCTTCGGGGAAGCCGAGAGACTGCAACCTTGAGAGATTGCGATCAGCTACCCTGGCCAGGACCAGGTCCACATCAATTTTTTCACTTATTTCACGGCCGCTGCTTTTTAATAGAGCGGCTACACCACCTCCGATAGTACCGACACCCAGCAAACCAATTTTCACCATACCTCTGTCCATTACTTCTGCTGCGCCTCCTGTTTATTCATATATCTTTTCATCAACCTTGTCAGCTTCGATGGCATCAAACTCAATATCACGACCCTTGAAACCTTCTTTTTCCATTTCTTTATAGTATTCATGCTGGATAATCAAATCCATTATTTCATTGGTTCCTGTCCATATCATGATCAGGCGGACATCCCGAAGCATTTTTTCAATGGGATAGACATTAGTGTAACCGATTCCTCCCATTACCTGCATTGCGTTATTTACCACTTTCCAGGCATTTTCAGTGGCTACTTTTTTGGCTTCGGAAACCAGACGCCTGGTTTTGCCGGCCGGATCTCCTGAATCCACAGAACGGGCAGCTATGTAAACAATACCCCTCGCTGTATCCAGTAGTGTAACACTATCGGCTGTTTTGAAACTAACTGCCTGGAAGTTTTTTATTTCCGTACCAAATGCTTTACGCCTGGTGCTATAACGGGCGGCTACATCCATGGCGGCCCGGCCCATCCCGATTGCACCCCCTGCGCTGGTCATACGTTCGGGGATCATCATCTGGTAAAAAATAGCCGAACCATTGTTCTCTTCACCAAGAAGATTTTCCGCGGGAACACGCACATCTTTAAAAACAAGTCGGCCTGTACCTCCACCGCGTGTCCCCATTAAACCGTAAAGATATTCAGCTTTTACCTCGGGACAGCGATCAACCAGGAAAGC
>SKZS01000141.1 GCA_007127255.1 Syntrophomonadaceae bacterium
ACTCGCTCCCATCTCATTTTTTGTTGATATGCTCCCGGTTTGTTTTAACCGATCATCTTCGGCATGAATAGTAATACGGTAGCACGTAGGCAGCCTGCTGTCAATTAAGGATGCTGTTATTTCAAAATCATTTCTGAGTAAAAATCCTTTACTCATTGATTAAGGTCCGGCACAACAGACCGGAAGTTGTGGCTTGAAAGCTGCAAATTAAAAGAATCGCAGAACAGTTATTGAAATAGTTAGCAGAGAGGCTAAATTTATCAAGGTTTGCTTTCAGGGCAGGATATGGGCGATTGTTTAAAGAATAATTGACAGCAGTTTACTTTGTGAGGAGGCAGTTTGATGAACCAGAGTGAAATGAGCCGCGCTAAACGTCACCTGGAAACAACCCGGAAAATGAAAGAAATGCTGCCGCGCTTTTTTATGCGACAAATTGAGCGGCGATTCAGCGGCAATGAACCCCTGGCCTGGTGCATGGTAGGAGTGCCACCGGAATTGCTCAAGGCTTTTGACCTGCTTTTTGAATGGCCTGAAAACTTCGGCACAATGTGTGCCAGCAGGCTGGTTGCCCCACATTTTATCGAAGTTGCCGAAGGAGACGGTTACTCCCAGGAGCTCTGCTCTTATGTGACTAACACCATGGGGTATTGTAAGTTAACAAAAGATAAGGGAGAGCCTCCAGAGGAATCGCCCCTGCCCGGCGGAATGGGCACCCCGTCGATGCTGCTCGGTTCCGGCTTTATCTGCGAACCGCGCTGGAAATGGTTTCAATCAATTGCCACCCGGTTTTTCAATGTCCCCGTTTACAGCAGTGATCCTCTCGCCCCTCCCTGGGACATTGACCCGCGTGATCCACGTATAGAAGAACACTACCTGACGCTGCTGCGTGAAGATTTGGCCGGGCAGATTGATTTTTTAGAGAAGCACACCGGGAAAAAGCTTGACCTGGATCTACTTCGAGAAACCCTGGCCCTCTCACATGAAGCCCTTGGCTACTGGCGCGATACCCTTGCCCTGCGAAAAGCTGTCCCCTGTCCAATGGGTTCAACCGACTACTTCCACTCCATTATTCCCCAGATGTACCTGGTTGGTGACCAGGAAGCAGTCGACTTCTATAAAGAAATGTATGAAGAGGTCAAAGACCGCGTCGATCGTAAAATCGGTGTTGTAGAGGAAGAAAAATATCGCTTGATCTGGTTCGGCCTTCCACCCTGGTTCAATATGGGCATTTTCAACTACCTGGAGTCCCTGGGAGCAGTAGTTGCTTATGAATCAACTTACAATGTCGGTGATTTCTTTGAAGTTGACTTAAGCGACCCGCTGGAAGCTATCGTCAGGCGGACCTGGCAGCGGGCAGTTAAAATGCACGACTACGGAGCTGAAACTATGCCCGAGTTGTGCAACCCTGCAGTATTTGGTGGTTTTTCCGGCAGCAGTCTTTTAGATGAACTTGTGCATGAATATAGTTTAAGCGGCGCCCTGATGCATCTGACCCGCTCCTGCCGGGCTGTCTCTTTCGGTGAAGTACATACCAAAAACAGGCTGGCCAAAATAGGCGTTCCTTCGTTGATCTTCGAAAGCGATATGGCCGACCCCCGCCTCTGGTCGGATGCCCAGATTAAAACCAGGCTGCACGCCTTTCTTGAAACAATGGATAAAGCAGCCGGGGAGGGAAAATAGATGACATCTAAAAATAATATTTCAGAATCTACAAGTAATGCTGCGGTAGATAGTGAGGCGCAAATTCGCTCCATAAAAGCAAAAAGCGGCAAGCCGGTAATCGGCTATTTATGCTGTTTTGCTCCACCTGAGATAATTAGCGCCGCAGGGGCAATTCCTTTCCGCATTACCGGACGGCCGGGGAAAGACAACTCATCAGCTGACGCTTACATCGAACCGTACGGCTGCACCTACGTGCGCAATATTCTTGCCCGGGCAGTCCAAAACGAACTGGATTTTTTGGATGGCCTGGTTATCTCTCACAGCTGCGATATGGTCCAGCGGCTCTATGGAATCTGGACTTATTACCACCCCCTATCCTATTCTTACATGTTTAACGTACCACACCAGATCAGCCCGTGGGCCCGTGATTTTTTCAAACGCGAACTCGGCTTCTTTCAGGAAAGCCTGGAAAAATATACAGGAAACAAAGTAACACCGACTATCTTAAAGGACAGGCTAACCATCTATAACCGCAACCGTGCCCTGGTGCGTGAGCTCTATAACCTGCGTAAAGAAACCCTACCGGTGCTGGAGGGCAGTGAAATTCTTAACCTGCTGATCAGGGGAGGATCATTACCCCCGGAAGACTTTTCAGTCCTGCTGGAAAATAAACTGGCGGAAGCAAAACAAAAAAAACCTGAAGGAAGTAAAGCGCCTCGTATTATGGTCTGGGGCAGCATTATGGATGACCCCGCCCTGCTAATGATGATCGAAGAAGCCGGTGGAAAGGTAGTTGCCGATGATACATGCATAGGATTCAGGGTATGGGAAAAGGATGTGCCCCTAACTAATGATCCGTACGATGGTTTAACTGAACATTATTTTGTAAACTTCCAATGCCCCCGTACCGATCGCGGCCCCGGCCTTGAACGTTTTGACTACTTACTGGAGAGAGCCCGTGAGTACAAAGTCGACGGAATTGTTGGTTACTGCATATCATTCTGTGATCCCCATAAATTTGATTATCCCGACCTTCGTGATTACCTGAAAAAAGAAGGGCTGCCGCTGCTGTTAATTGACGATAATTATAGCTTTGAGCCTGCAGGCTCAATAAAAACCAGGCTGCAGGCATTTATGGAGATGATATAAAAAGGATTATAAATAATTCTTGTGCCGCCGTATTAAATATGAGAAAATATTAACATTCATTTTTAAAGTCGGCAATCGACGCAGCAAAGGTGCGTGATAGTAATGTCTTTAATAATTCAAAAGTATGGCGGTTCTTCCGTTGCTTCTACTGATCATATCCGCCGCGTGGCCATGAAGGTAGCATCAACAAAAATCAGGGGAAATAAAATTGCGGTTGTCGTTTCAGCAATGGGAGGGCAGACCGATCAGTTACTGGCCCTGGCTGCGGAAATAACCAACAATCCTCCCGGCAGAGAACAGGATGCCCTTGTTGCTACGGGGGAACAGGTCTGCGCTGCCTTGATGGCTATTACTTTAGAGAGTCTCGGTCATAAGGCCAAGTCACTGCTCGGTCTTCAGCTTCCATTAATAACTGACGATGTCCACACCAGGGCCCGTATTACAGAAATGCAAACCGGCAAGATAGCGCAAATTCTTGATGAAGATATAATACCTGTTGTCGCAGGATTCCAGGGCATAACTGCAGATGGAAGTATCACCACCCTGGGCCGCGGCGGTTCTGATACCACAGCTGTTGCCCTGGCCGCATCACTAAAAGCAGATTGCTGTGAAATTTACACAGATGTCGAGGGAGTTTATACCGCAGACCCGAATATCTGCCCAAAATCACGCCATATAAAGAAGATATCCTACCAGGAAATGCTTGAACTGGCCGGATTAGGGGCTAATGTTCTGCATTCCCGGGCTGTAGAGCTTGCTCAAAAATATCAGGTTCCCCTGGTAGTTAAATCATCATTCGGGGGAGAAAAAGAAACCTGGATTGTCAACGAGGAGGAAGTTATGGAAAACTCAATTATTAAAGGAGTTACTCTGGAAAAAAACGTATCGAAAATATCTCTGATCCGGGTTCCGGACCGCCCGGGAATTGCTCATAGAATATTATCCCCCCTGGCTGAAGCTGCGATCAATGTCGACATGATCATTCAGAATGCCAGCATCGACGGATATACCGACTTTACTTTTACGATACCGACCACTGATTTGAGCAAAGCAAAAGAATTAATCAGCGAGGTGGCCCGTGAAATTGATGCCGAGAAAATGCTCGCCGCAAACAATATTGTTAAAGTTTCAGCTGTAGGCATCGGCATTAAAACCAATCCGGGCGTAGCTTCGCGCATGTTTCATTCCCTGTCGGCAGAAAATATTAATATTGAAATGATCAGCACTTCCGAATACCGTATATCCTGCGTAATCGAAGAAAAGTACGGAGAATTGGCTGTCAGGGCAGTCCATAAAGCTTTTGATCTTGACAACGTTAAAGAAGAAACTGAAATTTAATAACCACATTTTTGCCCTCTTAATGGTATTAAAAATGCACGAACGATTAAAGCGGAATATATTATTTTTTATCAAGGGGTGATTATCATGAAGGGCAGTAAGATGAACCGCCTCTGGACAGGGTTTTGGCAAATAGCA
Source organism: Syntrophomonadaceae bacterium (assembly GCA_007127255.1). Taxonomy (GTDB): domain Bacteria; phylum Bacillota; class Dethiobacteria; order DTU022; family DTU022; genus T3SED10-7. Next base: position 4,288 of record SKZS01000141.1, read on the forward strand.
GATCCTAAAATATGGATTGCCTCAACAATACCGATGGCCGTCGGTGGAGCTGTAGCTTATGCTCACCTTGGCAGTTTCAGCTGGACCTGGTTTTTAATCGGCGCTGCTGCCATTTACCTGCTGGAAATTGGCAAAAATGCTGTTAACGAATATGTCGATTATTTAAGCGGGGTTGACAGGTTCGTTTCCGCTGACAAACGAACTCCTTTCAGCGGCGGTAAAAAAACAATTATTGATGGCAAGCTGTCGCTTAAAGAGAATTTGATTATCGGAATAATTACCGTAGGGCTTGGCAGTTTACTCGGTTTTTACGTAGTCCTGGTCAGGGATTTCAATGTATTTTGGTTCGGCCTGGCAGGAGTCTTTTTTGCCCTCTTTTACAGCCTGCCTCCCTTCAAGTTTGCTTACCGCGGTGTTGGCGAGGTTGTTGTCGGTTTTACTTTCGGTCCACTAATCACTACCGGCACTTACCTGGTGCAAACCCACACCATTGCCCTGGAGGTAGTGCTTGCTTCAATACCACTTGGCTTTATAATTGCCAATGTGCTTTGGATTAACCAGTACCCCGATTACGAGGCCGACCTGAAGGGGGGCAAAATGAACGGGGTAGTCCGCCTGGGCAAGGAAAAAGCGGTCAATGTTTATGCCCTTCTCTTTGGAATGGCTTACTTTTCCCTGCTGATATTAAGTATTTTTAGTCTCAATCTTTTCTGGCTCCTGCCATTGATCAGTATGCCCCTGGCCTTAAGAGCGGTTGTCGTCGCTCGTAAGCACTTTAATGACATCCCGAAACTAATCGAAGCAAATGCAAAAACTATCCAAATTTATCAGCTGACCGGGTTGACCATGGTTGCCGCAGCACTGATTCCTCTTTTATTTGGTTAGTTTTTTATCCAGGCGTTATAAACATAAGTACACATAACAGCCGGGCTGTATAATAATAATCAGCCCGGCTGTTAATCTCTTTAATACATGCCAAGATCAGTAGTTTTAAGTATTTGTTTCAAGTACCATGGGTTTATCACAACAAACCAGTGTTCCCACACCTTCTTCAACAACTTTAACCACGTTGGTGCAAACCTGACAGTTGTAAACCTGCTCTTTCTTTGTAGCCATAAGGCATCCTCCTGATCATAAATTAATCAGATGCTTAGTTGTTAACAGCATCCACCATCGCATTTGCCGTCTTTGTTATCAACCATAGGATCGGTTATTGAAAAACCGGCCTGCGGGCCATCATGGAAATCAATTGCCTTTCCGTCTACAAAGTTTGCAATGCCCTGGTCAAAGGCAATCTTTAAATCTCCAATATCTTCAACAACATCTTTTCCTTCCTGAATCGACTCATCCAGAGTCAGACCGTACCTGGGCCCTCCTCAGCCGACTCCACTGACATAGATGCGAATATAAGCATCCATTTTGTCTTCTTCAGCAAGAAATTCTTTAAATTTTTCTTTTGCGGCAGTTGTTACCGTTAGCATTTATAAACCTCCTCGATATCTAATACTTTTAGAAGAGAACCCTGATAATGTCTGCTGCTTCTTTGCTATTGATACTGTAGTGAACTTCGGTCCCCCTGCGCTCGCTCACAATGATCCCCAAATCTCTTAAACGGCCCAGATGCTGAGAAACAGTTGATTGCGAAAGCTGCAGGCAGTTCTGCATTGAAGTTACATTGCAGGTGTCACGCTCCAGCAATTCTTTAACGATGCAGAGCCTTACCGGGTTTGACAAAGCTTTCAATAGATTGGCCTTTTCCCTGATTAATTGCAATTCACTTGACATATCCATTAGGGGCTCCCCTCCTTAACTATTATTGTATCATAATATTTAAATTGTGCAACCATAGCGAAACAGATGTATTTTATTTTGCCATACTGAGATCTATAATACAGCCTTCGCCCGGCTCCAGGGTCAGCGGAAAATTAATTATTTCCAATTCCCTTTCTGGTTCTGTTGAAAAAATTATTCTGCTTTCTCCGTTTAAGCTACCCGGATCAGCATTCTGCCTGCGGAAAGAAAAATTAACACAAACCATAATCTTTTGCTGATCAGTTTCGCGCAGGTAACAGAAGCAGTCTGCAGATACACCCTCAGTAACACTGGAATAGCTGCCTTCCAGTAAAGCAGGCAGACTCTTACGCAACCGGATCAATTCTCTGACCAGGCTAAATTGGGAGTTAGGATCATTTTGCTGGGCAGCGACACTACGCCGGCTAAGTTCCGAACCAACAGGCAGCCATGGTGCGGAATTGGAAAAACCGGCATAATTACTATCGTCCCACTGCATCGGTGTCCGGCAGCCATCCCTCCCACGATGCACAGGGTACCACTTGACCCCAACCGGATCTTTTAGCTGATTTTTAGCAAGCTTTACTTCTTTCATGGCAATTTCTTCACCATAATATATAAAAGGGGTTCCCCTCAAGGTTAAAAGAATGAGCATTAACAGCCTTGCCCTTTTATCACCATTGCCGCCATGGTCATAACGGCTTATGGCCCGAACCAGGTCATGATTGCTGAAAGTTTGGGCCGGCCAGGCATTTTCGGGAAGGTTTCTTTCCCACCGCTCGATGCAGCGTCTGAAGGCGCCGGCTTTCCAGCGGCAATTGGCAAGCTCGAAATAAAAATTCATATGCAGCTCGTCATTTTTCTCCCCGTAATATGAGGCTACTAAAGCCGCATCGTCCCCGAGAATTTCACCGACGCTTGTTTTCGCCTGGTATGAATCAAATATGTGTCGGAATTCTTTTAATACCTGATGGGTTTCCGGCTGATGCTGATTATATTTACCATATTGCATCGTCGGCAAAGCAAGCAGCTTCATAATATTGGCCATCAGGGTACGATCTGACAGTCTTGTTTTGTCTAAGCCTCTATCCCGGATAAAAAAGGGCGGATTATTACGAAACTGCCTGTCCTTGCAGTAGTGATGGGCTACATCAAGACGGAATCCGTCTACACCACGGCCCAACCAAAAGTGGATCACATCACCAACAGCTTCACGCACTTCGGGATTGTACCAGTTCAGGTCAGGTTGTTCTTTAAGAAAAGAATGCAGGTAGTACTGCTGTGTTTTTTCATCCCAGGTCCAGGCCGAACCGAAAAAATGTGTTCGCCAGTTGTTGGGCGGTTTCCTTTTCCTGCCTTTGCCATCCTTCCATACATACCAGTCGCGCTTCGCGTTATCCCGGGACGAACGTGATTCGAGAAACCAGGGATGCAGATAAGAAGTATGATTAACCACTAAATCAAGTACGACCATGATATTTCTGCGATGAGCCTCTTCAAGCAATCGATCAAAGTCAGCAAGGGTTCCATAGCGGGGGTCTATATCACAATAGTCAACGATATCATAGCCATAGTCAAACTCCGGACTCTTAAAAAACGGGCTGAACCAAATAGCATCTACTCCCAGGGAGTTCGTCGTGCCATCATTAAGGTAATCCAACCTTGATATAATCCCCTTTAAATCACCAACACCGTCAAAATTACTGTCCTGGAAGCTGCGCGGGTAAATCTGATAAAAGACCGCCTTTTTCCACCAGTAGTTGTCCTTATCTGATTCTAAAGTTTGAAGCGGCACTGTTAAGACGACCCCCTCTTTGGAAATATTATTCAAAGTTAATAAGACACGCTATATTTATGACCTCTAACCGATGTTTTCCGCTGTCGGAATAGCTTCCAGCTCTGTCCATTTTTTCTTTTGGTACCGAATAAACAGGAGCAGCGCGCTTACAGCATATTGAAGAGCCATTACCCACCATATATAATATACCTCAAGCTGCAAGACAAATATGAAAATGTACATCAACGGTAGACGTACCAACAAATTACTGTAAAGACTGATCCTGAAAGGACCTTTTGTATCTCCGGTTCCTTTAAGCGCACCGGAAAAGATCATCGATAACGCAATAAAAGGCTGCGTTATGCCGGCTATCTGCAGACAAAGCACACCGAGACGCACCACTTCCGGATCAGGTGGATCGAAAATACTCATTACCGCGAAGGGCATCAATAAAAAAATCATGCCAACGGCGCTCATCAGCATCGTGCCAATAAACACGGACCAATACCCGGTTAACCTGGCCTGCCCTATAAAACCGGCACCCAGGCGCTGAGCTACCAGGGTAGTGGCAGCAATAGCAAGCGCATGACCGGGCATAAAAGATATCGCTTCAGCAGCAATCGCCGCTGCATTGGCAGCAAAAGCAACCGGGCCTAAGATGGTAATCCAGCTGGCGGAGATCATCCTGCTACCGCTCAAAGTAAGCTCTTCTGCTCCGGCAGGTATGCTGAACTTAAATATTTTTTTGATCGCTATCTTGTTAAATGGATAGAGCGATTTTATGGAAAGGGGCAAAGAACCCCTGTAAACAAAAAGATACCCCAGGGATAGCGTCAGTGCAATCAACTGGGCTGAACCTGTTGCTAATGCCGCCCCCCTCACGCCCAGTTCCGGAAACCCAAAATTACCAAAAATAAGCAGATAATCGCCTATTACATTATAAGTGTTAGCAATTAAAGCAATTATCATCGGCACCCGTGTATTGCCCGTACCCCGGATAACTCCCGAGCAAACCAGAAGGGGCAGAAGGGCAAAACCTCCACTAAACAGGGCAACTTTAAAGTATTCCTGGGTAAAAGATAGTGTAGCCGCATCCCGAATGATCGCAGCAAAAAAGAGATCGCTGGAAATAGCTCCGATTCCTGCATAAACTGCGGTAATCATCAGGCTGATAGCGATAGCCTGCCCCCCGGTCAAAGCCGCGTTTTTCATATCCTTTGCCCCAACATAACGGGCAACCAGGGCATTAGCTCCAATACCAAGCGCCCCGAGGATCATTAACGAGTTAAAGAGGATAAGCGCGCCATACTCTACACCGGAAGCTTCCTGGGCGCCCAGGCGCATAACCATGGCAGTATCGAAAATCCAAACAAAGGTGTGCAGACTCATTTCGATTACCAGGGGCCAGGCCAGGACCACAATATTATATACAGGCCTGAAATTGCCGTTTCCGCCTGTAAGCACGGGCTTATGCAGTTGCTTGCTTTTCGTTTTGAACATTTCTTCTCACATCCATTAGGTTAAAAAACTGCAATTAACGGGTACATTGCAGACGAGCATATCACAGTTTAGCTTTTCCAGCAGGCTAAACCGCTACCAATAGATAACCTTTAATTAATTATTGTTTAAGACCTTTTTGTTTCGACCAGAAGAATAAAGGCTTATCTTCCATAGTTTCTCCGTCAGCTGTGAGCATCTTATTTGGAGGATCCGATTTCTGCGTTTTAAGTGAAACAACAATCAGGATAAGAACACAAACCACGGCGGCGGGAATGGTAGCAAAAAATAAAGCATCCCAGATTGCCTCTTCCCACCAGGGTTCACCTTCAACCAGCATATCCATATTCGCTTCAACTGTATGAGGCAGGGCAGCGGCAAAACCGATTATCCACGTGGCAAGGCCGGCAAAAAAAGAAAACACCGCTCCTCTTGTATTTGCTTTTTTCCAAAACAGACCAAACACAAATGCAGGCACAATAGTTGGTAATCCAATACATCCGGCAAAAACAATTAAACGGTAAACCGTTTCAAAATATATCGCAATCAGCATACACAGCAGGCCAGTTAGCGGTACAGCAATACGAACCATCTTTAGGGTTTCTACTGATGTTGCGCCAGGTTTAAAATAACGATAAATATTATGACCGATCATAGTTGCGTTGATCAGCACGCTGTCGCCCGCTGTAGAAAGAATTGCCCCGGCAATAATTACAATAAAATACACGGCAAACCAATCTGGCATAAAATACTGAACTGCCCAGGTGAGCGCAAATTCGGCGTTATCCGGACTAAGACTCAAACCATAGGTGTAAGTAGCAATGCCAATAAAAACCGGTATCAATGCAATGCCCAGGTAAAGCAGCCCTCCCATGATAAAACCGCCGGCTGCCGTCTTTGCTGTTCTGGCAGCCAGGGCCCGCTGCATGAGAATAGCACAGCTTAAATCTCCAAGCCCTACTCCGAGCCAGGCTGCAATATAAGAAACAATACCAAAAAATCCAACATACCAGAGGAAACCCTGTGGTCCGGGCACAGGAACCATGGCAAAGGGCGGATTCCAGTCATATACTTCAGCATTGGCCACAAATTCACTCCAGCCGCCAAGGGCATTAATAACCACCGGAAACAGAATTACCAATCCGACAGCAATTAACACAACATTTACTGTATCTACCCTGGCCAGCGCTTTTAATCCACCGCTGTATGTAATAACAATAATAGCAATAGTGCTGAGAACAATAGAAATTGCAAAATCAAAACCAGTTGTCAGATGAACGATAATGCCAAGAGCAACCATTTGAGCTGCGATCCAGGCCATAGTGCCAATAACCTGGATAATCATAAACAGGATACTCATCCTGCGATCATAGCGGGTATCATAAAAATCGACAATGGAAGTATAACCAGCCGTACGCATGCGGTAAGCAAAAAACAAACCGGTTAAAACCAATGTCAGGGCAGGGGCCCAGGGATCATAAATAGTGCCCTGCATGCCATAGAGATAGGCATAGCCGGCAGCGCCGAGTATAGCACCGGCACAAAGCCAGGTTGCTGTAACCGAACCGATCATGTAAATTAAGGGAAGATCACGGCCGGCCACCACGTGATCGTCACATTCCTTGATGTAACGGGAAAAATAGAGCCCGACCGCCATTATAACTAAAGCATAAACTGCCAGGACCCCGAGAATCCATCCGGATATGTATTCAAATATCGCTTCCGCTGCCATGTAACAATCCTTTCTTAAATCATTCTTTTCCCAGTTATATTATAAATAATATCGTGATTTTTAGCTGTTAATAAGATGCCTTACTACAGATCATACAAAAACCGCAGAGCACATTGCTGATGTCTTGCGGTTTTACCAGAACCATTCCAGGCAATTGCCTTATTACATGGCGGGAGTAGATGGGAATCGAACCCACCGCAGGGGGTTGCCCTGCCACTGGATTTGAAGTCCAGGAGCGCCACCAGGCCGCTAACTACTCCCGCATCAAAGTTTAATTGTTTACCAGTTGTTCAGTAGTTATTATATTGTGTTTCTGCTTAACGGGCAAGAGTGGTTATGATGGAATCAGAAAAGAATTTTAAAAGATAAGCTATTCTACCCTATACTTCAAAATGAATGAGCCTTTTCTCGACAGTCAGAGAACTAAAGCCGTATTCTTTCTTAATCCATTTCAGGGCCAGGGGGTGGTAAAAGAAAACATGGGTTGGATCATTCTTATAATACCATTTTTCAAAATCAAGGCTATCGCTTGTTATATCTGTCATGCAAACTAAAGAACCCCCTTCACACAGCAAAGACCTGAGCAGCCTGAATTCTTCTGCCGGCCTGGTAAAATGTTCTATTACTTCACAGCAAATAATATAATCATATTTTGCATCCAGCAGCGTTTTGTTATTCCAGTAATAAGGATCGTAAAGGTTAACCCTGTAACCCTTCTCTTCCAGCATGGCCGCAGCAACCGGCCCGGAACCGGCCCCATAATCAAGACCCCGTGCTCCCGGGGAATATTTATTTAAGATTGTCTCAACCAGGGGCTTAACAAAATTTCGGTACCCTTGATCATTTACATCATTATTATGCTGATCATAGCGGCTCTTTTCAGCTTCTGAAGAAAGGTACCCGGCCGGATCCATCATAATAGATTGGCAATGAGTACAACGGTAATAGCATTTCGCTCTAAAAGAAGTCAGGATTTCTATTGCCGCAAAGCAGAGTTTGCATTTTTTGGCTTCTTGCACTATATCAACCTACTTTTTACCCGGATTCTACCGCCAAATATCGAGCACTAAAAAACCTTCATACCTCTTAATCTGTTTTTCCTGTTTTCACATGCCAGGGGAAAGCTTAATTTAATAAAGCGGCCCCCGAACATGATCGGCAGACCGCTTAAAAGTTAACTGCTTAAATTACCCGTTATTACTCCTTCCAGGCCACGAAACGACCCCAGCAGGAAGCAAGTTCCATACCCCTTTGGAGGAAACAACCGATAAAGTAACGACCACCTTCCAGTTTTTCCAGTTCATTACCGAGGTTTTCAGCATGAACAATACCATGCGGGAACAGGTTCAGGTGCATATCCTGGTAGTATTTATCCAGCGGATACATCTCATCCCAGTCTTTACCGTATTTGTCAATCAGTTTTTGGTTTGCTTCTTCGAAAGTTTTCGGATGGAAGATGCGCTGTATGGTGTTCATCGGATGCTCCATGGCAACGCAATCGACACCCAGCCACTTAATTTTCTTTTTCAGGCACCAATCCGAGAACTCAGGCGAAGGGCCGGGATGGCGGATCATATACCTGAATTCGTCCGAATCAGGGCTATTCCATCCATACTTGGAATACCCCGTTTTAATCAACAATATATCCCCTTCCTGGACATCGACAACTTCTTCGATCATCTCGGGAGTATAGACGCTGGTATCGCTGACCATTCCGGAAATATCTGCAATTGCGCCCGGACCTACCCAGAAGTCAAGCGGTGTCTGCCCAATCGTCTTTCCTGCTGCATGAAAATGCGGTTCACCGTCCATGTGAGTGCTCAGGTGAAAGCTGGCCTTGCAATGTGCATTGTTTCGACCCAGCCCAAAGTACTGACCACCGACACGCTTGGTATACTGCAGGATCAAGGGCACATAGTTAGCCCACTGCGGAGTTTGAACGCTAAAAGGAATTGACAGGTCATACAATTTTGCTTGCTTCATTTTAGCCAGAAAATCTTCTTCGTTCATACCATCAGGGGCTTGAATTGCAGCTACCCTGGCCCAGGCTGCTTCAACTTCACAGAACGGTATTGCGCCAATAATAAACCAGGCCCGCTGATTGTTGATCTCATTTAGCTGACCACCAAGTGATTCAGCCAGAAGCAGACCAGCCTTCGGCATTGTATCATGGGTCAATTTATAATACTGGTCCTGGGGGAACATTTCATCCCATGTTTTACCATGAGTTTCTTTCAGCTTTGCTTCAGCTTTCTGAAATTCGCGATCATGCATATAGCGGATATTAGTGTTCATTGGATGTTCGGCACAGGCACAATCTACGGCAATCATTTTTAGCTTTTTATCGAGGGCCCATTCAAAAAACCCAGGCGCCGGACCCGGATGGCGAACCAGGTATGAGAATTCCTTGTTTTCAATTCCACCCTGACAGGCAGAGTTCTCACAGTCAGGCTGATCATAAGTATACCGGTGATACCCGGTGTTGATAATTAAAATATCTCCCTCTTTTACCTTAACCTTCTTTTCAATCATCTCGGGAGTGTAGAGACTGTAATCGGAAACCTGATCGGAGATATCTGCGACAACCCCTTCTCCTGTAATATCATCCAACGGAATATCTGAGATATTACGCATTCCGGAATGAAAAGCAGTCGGCCCAACCAGGTGAGTGCCAGTATTATTCGACCATTCGATTAACTGGCCATTGGCTCCCTGACCACCGTGGTACGAACCGGTTACACGCTTAAAAAAATGAACCTGCAGCGGCATTTCACCGGGCCACGGAGGAGTGAAAATACTGAGGGGCTGATTTAGATCATACCACTTAGCTTTATTTAGCAGTTCAATCATGTTCTTGCTCATAGCAACCTCCTTAAATGTTTTAAAAACCTGGTAACTACTCAGGCATATCCCGCTAAGCCACAGGGGACGGTTCCACCGTCTCCCCCCTTCGGCCTTAAAGCTACGCTTTAAGGGACGTTCGAACCGTCCCCATGGCGCCGCTTATCATTCAACAAGGACAATATGCTGTGTAGTTACAAACCTACATTCATTAAAAACAGCACTTTTCTGAAAAAATTATAGCAATACCCGTCCAGAAATGTCAAACAGTAAAGAATCTATAAACAAAAGAAGCTACTGTATAATTACACACAGAGACTGGATTTCCTTTAGATATTATTCACAAATCACCTAATTATCTTTATATGTATTTAATAAACACACGCCGGACAGCCGGCAATTTCATATAAATTAAACGGCTGCCCCGTTATCCAGTTAATAACGGGACAGCCGTTTTATATAAGTGGGACAAGGGGACAGGTTCCTTATCTCACCACTTAGCGTTATTTAATATAAGTTTAGCATCTAATCCGCTAATATTAAGATATGCCTTCTATGTATTTGTTTAGCTCTGCTTCGATCTTTTCATCCAGAGGTGGAGCCTGATAGTCCTGGAGAACTGATTTGCAGTATTCATGAGCACGCTGCGCTGTATCGGTTAGTTCTTTAACTCCGGCATAGTTTTCTCTGGCGCTGATAAATGGAATGCGCATATCTTTCATGTGATTAAATGTATGCGTATCAGCTATGTAGTTACCCCCGCTGCCAACATTGATGATAGTATCTACAGCAAGTGTTTCTTCATCAATCGGAAAACCCTGGCAGTAAGATTTAACCATGCCGAGCATTTCATCATCGATAACAAATTTTTCATAGGACATAGTCATGTAATTTTCTAACAGCCCCACGGAATGAAGCATAAAGTTAATGCCGCTTACCACGTTAAGCAAAAGAACCATCATCGATTCATAACCGCTCTGAGAATCAGGGATTAACGCATCTGTCAGTGAACCTCCGCCACGTGAAGGCAAGCCGTAATACCTGGCCAGCTGGGCTATTACCGAAAACATTTTTACAGACTCGGGGCTGCCTATGGCAAGATTTCCCGTTCTCATATCAACAACACTTGAAGCTGATCCAAAAGCAACCGGTGTTCCCGGGTTGATCAGCTGGGCCAAAACTACACCTGAAAGGATTTCGGCGTTCTGCTGAACCAGCGAACCGGCCAGGGTTACAGCCGAAGTCGTTCCGGTCATGGCCAGGGCGGCAATAATAACCGGCTGATTATTGCGGGCATAAACCATGAGTGCCTCCAGCATCCGCGGATCAAATTCAAGCGGGCTGTTAGTATTAATCAGGGAAATCAACGCAGGATTCTTTTTGACCTTATCAACACCACCGAAAAGTATTCCGGCCATTTCCAGGCTTTCCTGCGCCTTTTTACCGCCCATTGCGCTGCCCATCAGGCATTTATCAGTGTATTTGACTGCAGCATGAAACATTTTTGCGTGTCTGATATGGTCTTCAATGTCGTTAGGCTCAACCAGAACCCCACCTACCACATCAAGGGTTTCGCTGTGACCGGCAAGCTTGGTAAAGGCCACGTAATCTTCGAATGTAGCACCTCTTCTTTCATTTTGGACATAATCCATTACATAGGGCGATCCATAACCAGGGGCATGTACCGTGTTATTTCCGCCAATTACTACATTTTTCTCAGGGTTTCTGGCGTGGAGGGTAAATTCATCGGGAGCATTGGCTACCTGTTCCATAACCATTTTAGGGGGGAAATAGACTGTCTCGCCTTCTACCTTTGCTCCTCCTTTTTTTAAAATATCCCTGGCTTCTTCCGAGTGAAAAGCTACGCCGTTTTTTTCAAGGACGGTCAGGGTTGCCTGATGTATCTTTTCCAGTTCTCCTTCACTCAGATAGTTTAAAGCTTTTATTTCACGGCTAATCATTTTTACCACCCTTTCTTTACATACCGCTTTAACTCATCACCTAGTGGCTTTATTTCAGGGCAGCTGTAGATCTGTCGCACTATCCCTAACAAAATATTTTCTTTTACATTTAAAACGCTGCCATCGCAGGTCACAACCCTGGAAAACATCCGCACCTTCTCTAAAAACATCACGAATAATTTTTTAATAATTTTTAAACCAATTTATCGGCCCGAGCGGCTTTCAGGTAATTCATTGCATACGGGTCAAGGTTTAAAATAACTTCAGCGGCTTTGACCAGGCTCATTTTCTTTTTATCCAGGGGATCTACAATAGCGGAATCCATCCCTCTGCCCATGGCAAGAACAATAAACGCCTGGTTCAGCAAGGCACGATGCGGCAGCCCAAACGAAATATTGCTCAAGCCACTGGTAATATGAGCTCCCGATTCAAGAGCGGCAATTCTTTCAATTGCATCAAGAGCCTGCGGCCCGTACTCACCGTCAACACTAACCGGTTTGATCAGCGGGTCGAGAAATACCTTGGTCAGATCAATACCATCTTTATCAAGATCCCCTAGAAGCACTTTAGCTACTTCCAGACGATCGTCTGCCGTTTCAGGCATTCCTTTGTCACTCATGCAAAGTGCGACAACAGGAGTACCGGCTTCTTTTACCAGGGGAACCAGGGCATTGTAGCGTTCTTTCTCGAGACTGATCGAGTTAATCATCGGAGTGCCTTCATGCACCTTCAAGGCCGCTTCCAGGGCCTTGGGATCTGGGCTGTCCAGCGCCAGGGGCTTACTAACCACTTCCTGAACTTTTTCTACCAGCCAAACCAGGTGTTTTGCTTCATCATGCACATAGGCGCCGGCGTTGACGTCGATATAGTCAGCGCCCGCTTCTTCCTGCCTCACGGCGAGATCCTGGATATACTTAACATCCTGTTCATCAATCGCTTTTTTAATGGCCTTGCGGGTTGAGTTTATTAATTCTCCAATAATAATCATTTTCTTTCTTACCGGATTTATATACCGGTACTAAGCCTCCTTGCGTCTAGTTTTAACTGCATTTTGAAGCATTTCTTCCTGCTAAACTAGCAATTCTAACATTTTAACCTGTATTCTTTACTATTCACTCCACGGTCTTCCTACGGCTGATACTTCTATGATACTTTCTATAAACAGTTTTTGGTCCATATTATCTTCGTCAGCGGCAGCTGACATTTTGCTGTATCTATCATGGCGCTCGACCATTGTTTCGATTTCAACAGCACCTATTTCAGCAGCCTGCTCATAAACATATCTTTGGCCTTCCTTGCAGGCGTAGTCGATCGCTTCGTCAAAGATCATAAAAAATTCTCTTTTGTTAGGAGTATGGACTAAAAACCCTCCACCTTCACCCGGCTTAACAAGAATAGTAACTCTTTCGACAGCCTGTCCGCTAACTGTTCCAACAGCGTTGGCAACATCGGCAAACTCCGGGAGATAGAGTTCTGCCTTTAATCTTTCAGCCAGTTTAGGAAAATAAGCATCTACAGGAGCGCCAACCGCAATCATTGGGTACTTCAAATCTGCTGTAAATTGAACCAGGCATTTAGAATTTTTACCATCTCTATTCAGGATGCGCTTCAAGATGTAAGAACCGCCTGCTTCTTCTTTCAGCGAAAATTCGGCCCCTTCTTCATTTAGCAGACGGTCAATTGTGAGACCCGCCAACATAAAATGTATTTCTTCCATTACTGAATTAATAAATTCTTCTACAGGGGCACGGTAACGATCGGCCAGCATGGCGGTTCCGAGCTCCGCCGCTCTACGCTCCCAAAGATCTAATTGACCGTTTACATGTAAAACATCTGTAGGGGTCAATGAAGCGCGGTGAACAGAGGCAACATTCACCAGCCTTTGCCAGGGCAAAAGATCGATTTCTTTTTCTAGTTTTCTGCTTATGTAATGCAGTGTATGCGGGCCGTCTTTAATTAAATCAAGAATCTGCTGTTCGGTTTGAGTAACCTTAATATTTATTGGATCCCTTATATAGGTCAGAATTATTGTGGGCTGCGTATCCATAGATGAGTAATCATAAGGCTGAATAATTTCCAGCTCTTCTGTCAGGTAAGGGTATTGCGAAGCGATCCAGCACAGTGGAAATACCCGCTGCGGGCCAACTGATAGCTCTGCATTTTTAGAAACCTGGATCAGGCTGTCACCACCGAGACCAATAGTGGTTATGTGCGCAGCCTTAACCCTGGTCATCCAGCCGCCCACTTCAGCTCCTTCCCGATTTATAGAGGGACGTCCTTCATTAAGAACAGCAACATCAGTGGTGGTGCCGCCCATATCGATAACTATCCCTTTCTGAACCCCTGTTAAAGTAAGGGCGCCAATTATACTTGCAGCCGGTCCCGATAATATTGTTTCAATCGGTTTTTCACGGGCCATCGTTTCGCTAATCAAACTTCCGTCTCCACGCACAACCATCAGGGGAGCTTCAATGCTCAATCGCTCCATCCCCTCTTTAACTGAATCCATCAAATCGGTGATCAAAGGCATAAGGCGGGCGTTCAAAACAGCAGTAACCGTCCGCTCATGGATGCCGAGATCTGTGCTAAGCTGATGTGCTGCAACCACAGGATACCCGGTTAATTCAGAGATTAAATCTGCTACCTGCATTTCATGAATTGGATTACGAACACTCAAGTATCCTGATATAGCAAAAGCATCAACCTGATCTTTCATCTCCAAAATTGCATTTTTGGCAGCATCCAGATCTAATTCTTCCTTGATCCGCCCCTTGATATTACAGCCGCCGGGAACAGAGGCATAATAGGGAGTAGGTAGGTCCTGAACAGACTCAAACCCGATCTGGATCAGGCCTACCTCTGCTCCCTGGCCTTCTACTATCGCATTGGTGGCAAGAGTGGTCGATAACGAGACCATCTTTACCTGCCCAATATCTACCTGTTTACCGTTTTTTTCTTTTAGAGCTTCGACCAGGTTATCGAGGCAACTATTTATGGCAAGGGTAAGATTGTGCCTGGTTGTTTCGACTTTTGATTTAGCTTCTACCGTTTTCTTATCCAAGTCAAAAATTACACCATCAGTAAATGTACCTCCGGTATCAATTCCTAATGCCAGGTTTGCCATAATTAATCCCTCTCCAATAATAGAAGGTTGATTGCTACTTGTTCAGCTTCGATTCCGCATTGGCAATAATATCCTCGATCTTCTTCTGAACATCTTTCGGCAGAGGTTCAGGTTCATAGTTTTCAAGGATGTCTATTACCTTTTCGTTAGCTTTGTCAAATAAGGTTTTGCTTCCTTCAGCTTCCCAGTTTTCATAGATCTGCCTGGTGAAAAGCTCCGGGTACCAGGTTTCAGTCCTGAAATGTTTCATAGTATGCTCTTCAGCAAGGAAGTGACCACCGGGACCAACTTTATCTATAACATCAAGGGCCAGGGTATCTTCGTTAACGTTTATGCCGTTAACTATCTTGCGGGCGATGCCAATCAGGTCATCACAGATAGTCAGGTACTCGAGCGAAGCAGTATTGCCGTGCTCGATATAGCCAACATCGTGGTTCAGGTTAGCTCCGGACTGGGCGGTGAGCAGAATTGACATTGCACCTTCAATCAGGGCCTGCTCGTCGACAACCTTCGCGTCGGTGCAGCCGCAGGTTCCAAACATTGGCAGATCGAGATAATTGGAAATATCGCCTAAGGCTGCCATCATCAAGTCAAATTCAGGCGCACCATAGGAGAAAATCGTGGTCTGCATATCCATGACCGTGAAAACCCCGCCCATAATGAAGGGGCTGCCCGGTGATGTAATCTGGTTAAGAACCAGGCCGCTTAAGCTTTCAGCAAGTCCGTTAGCCATTGCACCTGCTAAGGTTGCAGGCACAGTTCCACCGGCCATGATACATGGAGTATAAACAACAGGTAAACCTTTCTTTGCAGCCAGCATCAGTTTACGGGCTGAGTCATTGGGGTGCTGCAATGGTGAAATAGGCTCAGCATAGAGGGTCAGGAAAGGGTTATTTCTCAGTTCCGCTTCGCCTCCGGCAATAATTTCACACATCTGGATAATATCGGAATAGCCAGGTTCATCAATAGCTGTAATGACAATCGGCTTTGAAGTGTTTAAGACCATTGACTGGAACTGGTAACGGTCGTAAACAAGCTGGTGCACATCCTGCACAATACCGAGTGACATAACAAAATCCAGGTTTGGCAGGGCATCAATTACCTTGGTTGCCATCTGTACAGTCTTGCGGCTGGCCTTAATCCGATCCTGGGTATAAGGGTCTATAAAGTTAGGAGTATCGGAACCTGTTCCGAAATAAGCGTTGCCGCCTTCCATCTCCATAACCCTTTTACCGGTCCTGCTGTTGCTAAGCGATACCTTGCGCGGAACTGTTTTTAATGCGCTTTCAACCAGTCTGAAGGGAATTCTCACTCTTTTCCCGTCAACCAGGCAGCCGGCCTTTTTCATTCTATCTACCGCTTCTTCATCGTGATATGTAACCCCGGTTCTTTCCAGGACTTCCATTGCCGCGGCCACTAAGCGGCGGCACTGGTCATCGGAGAGAACCTGCAGGAAATTAGAATCTTGCACTTTGTAACTACTTTTCATTATCCCAAACTCTCCTTTCTCCGCTAGGTTTAAGCCCGGTCTAGTTTAGCCGACCAGTTTCAGGGCCAGGTCTTTAGCTGATGCTGCATCAGGGGCCCATCCGTCTGCGCCAATCTCATCGGCAAAGTCCTGGGTTACAGGCGCTCCACCAACAATAATCTTAACCGAATCTCTTAAACCTTCTTCTTTCAATACTTCAATCGTATCTTTCA
>SKZS01000199.1 GCA_007127255.1 Syntrophomonadaceae bacterium
GTTTACTGGGGCTTGCGAATGATTTTGATCCAGGATCCACGTGATATAGACTATATTATGAAAATACTTGTTGAAAATCGTCCCTTTTTAGCCGCCCTTGTACCAACACAATTAATGAAGCTGCGAGATAAAGACCTTCCGCGTATGCCAATCCAAATTTTATCCGGAGCATCGCACTTACCTAAAGAAATCCGGGAAAGTATCTCCGAGAAAATAAAAATGCCCATTTCAGAAGGTTACGGACTAACCGAAAGCGGGCCTATGGCTCACCTTGACCTGACCGGCTTTTCCAAGGTAATGGGCTTTGCGGCCAAGCAAAAATACAGCATCGGACTTCCAATACCGGATACCGACGTTAAGCTGGTTGACGAAGAAAGTGGCAAAGAAAGTCCGCCCGGCGAACCCGGCCACATGTACATAAAAGGACCGCAGGTCATGATAGGCTACTGGCCTAATGAAGGCTCCGGACTGGTTGACGGTTGGCTTCCCACCGGAGATATAGCCACCATGGATGAAGACGGCTATTTTTATATAGTCGATCGGATCAAAGATATGGCCAACATTTCCGGCTACAAAGTCTATACCAGCACAATTGATGAAATCCTGCACCAGCATCCTGCTGTGTCGATGGCTGCGGCGATAGGCATTCCTGACCCTGAAAGAGAAGGAAGCGAAAGAATCAAGGCTTTTATCGTCCTAAAGGAAGATTACGCCGACAAAGTTACCGCCGAAGAAATCATCGATTTTTGCCGGGACAAGTGTGCCTCTTATGCCGTGCCTCGCTATGTCGAGTTTCGCGATCAATTGCCATTGACGGTTACAGAAAAAATATTCAAAAAGCAGCTTCGCGAGGAAGAAGAAAAAACAGCAAAGGGATAGCGCTGTTATCTTTTTAAGCTGCTGAATACAGCGCCTCCCTGTCATCCATTTAAACAATGGGGAGGTGTCTCTCTATGGAGGTTGTAGTCAAACCATATCTTTTTCTGCGCCAGGCGCTCGGAGCAAAAGAAATAAACCTGGACCTGCCGAAAGAAACAAATGTCCAGGAGCTTTTAAAAGTATTACGTCTGGATTACGGCCTACCGGAAAATTTTAAAACTGCAGTCGGCAGTTTAAAGCTCTTGGACGGTGACATACCAGTCGGCTTGCTGGTCCTGGTCAACGGCCACAATATCAAGCAGTTACAGGGATTGGATACGATTTTAGCAGACGGAGATATTATAAGCCTCTTCCCCCCTGCAGCCGGGGGCTGATAAATATTATAATTAAGTTCAACAATTGGGGTCAGGCCTCGATAATTGAACTTATTCTCAAAACCGGCGAACCCACCATAAAATAATGGTAACGCCGGTTTTTTATGCAATGTTAGAGGTTAAATAGCAATACTAAAAAGAAGTTCAATTATCGAGGCCTGACCCCAATTGTTGAACTTGTTTTTTTAGGTGTTGAGGGTTTCGAGTATGACTGCATCGGCCTGAGCGAGGCCGCCGCAAATTGATGCTACTCCGAGGCCTCCGCCTCTGCGCCGCAGTTCATAGATTAAGGTCATGATAATACGGGCGCCGCTGGCTCCAACCGGATGGCCGATAGCGATTGCCCCGCCGTTTACGTTAATCTTCTCCCGCAGTCGTTCCAATTTTTCAGGATCATCTCCCGCCAAAATTTTGCTGCTGACCAGGGGCATGGCCGCAAAAGCTTCGTTAATCTCTATTAAGTCTAACTGCTCCACATTAAGCCCGCCTGCGCGTTGAAGTGCTTTTTCGATTGCAGGAGCCGGCGCGGCAGCTATAAGATGAGGTTCCAAAGCAGCGCTTGCAATACTTCGCACGGTTGCCAGAGGCTCTACTCCCAGTTCTTCTGCTTTTTCACGGGCCATCAGCACCAGGGCTGCCGCTCCAGTATTCATTCCCGGGGCATTGCCGGCAGTAATTGTAGGGCTCCCGTAAATAGTTGGCAGTTTTGCAAGCTGCTCTAGAGTAACATCGGGCCGCGGTTGCTCATCCTTTTCTACAACTTGAGCACCTTTTTTACCGGGAACGTCAACGGAGAATATCTCCTCCGCAAATTTACCTTCTTCCAGGGCACGGGCATAACGCTGTTGACTGCGCAGGGCCCAGCGATCCTGCTCTTCACGGCTTACCCCATACTCCAGGGCAACCTCCCCCGCGTCTACAGAAACCGGATTCCAGTCTGCGTAACCCAGGGCAAACAAAGGATCAGTTAATGGCCCGTTGCCCATCCGCTGCCCCCAGCGTACCTGCGGTGCGAGGTATGGGGTCCGGCTCATGTTCTCAGATCCCACCGCCACCACCACATCGGCCTCGCCGCTCATTATTGAACGAAAGCCCAGGTGCAGCGCCGTAACTGAGGAACAGCATGCCCGGTCTATGGTCAGCGATATAACCCCGGGAGAAAGTCCCGCCTTTAAAACAGCCTGCCTGCCCAGCACATTTGTTTCCAGGGCATTCTCAGCAAGAACACAGGTGCCGTAATAGAGCTCTTCAACCAACTCTTTAGGCTGATCCAGGCGATTAAGAACTTCACTAATGGCCTTTACTCCCAGGTCTAAGCTGCTCAGATCTTTCATTGCCCCGCCAAACTTCCCGAAAGGTGTGCGGGCCGCAGCTACGACAACCACTTCACGTTGGTTACTCATTTATTATACCCCTCCATTTTGATCCGTTATAATCAAGCCGCTTATCGATTATTAAATACTGATAAATAATTTCGGCAAATTGTTGCAATAGCCTGCCTGAGTGCTTAAAAAGCCTATAAATAAAAAAGCGCTTTTCCTCACAAAATATTGTGACCGAAAAACGCCATTATCCAACTATCAAATAATAATCGAAAGATTTAGCTCTTTTTTTTGTTTCCGCCTTTCGCTGCTGCCTTCGGTGCAGGCAGCCCCAAAGCCTCCTGCTTGTCAGCGTAGTCAGGAATCTGTTCATTGTATTTGGCCAGTACCTTTTTGAGGGCAGCCCGCTGACGTTGGGTAAGCGATTTCTTGGCTGCATACTGCTTGCACAGAGAATCAGCAAACGCAGCGTCATCCCAGATCCTGTTGCCCCGCTTGGTCGGTTCTTTAAAATTTTTCACATGGTCAAGCAGCTCGATAAGGGGTCCACTTTCGTGATCCTCTTCAACATCGTTAGAAAGACCCGCTTCTTCTGCACGCTTTTCAAAGTCATTGATTTGTGCTGCATATTTATTTACCAGGAGATCTAAGTATCTAACCTGATTTTCGGTCAGGCGCCTGCCGCTTTCCACCTGCTCACGCAAGCTCTGTGTAAACGCGGCATCGTCGTAAACCTTTTTTCCAACTTTGCGCGAAGGTTCAAATTCGACTTCTTCAAGCATCCCCAGTTTAAGCCAGGTCGTTTCATCAGGCGGCTTGCTTGCCTCTTTTTCTTTTTCGATCATATCGGCCAGATCCAATTCTTCTACCTTCTCAGGAGTAAGAGACTCAATTTGTTGATGATATCGGGCAACCAGTCTGCGCAGATGATTTACCTGGCGCTCGGTTACTTCCTGATTCTGGTCCAAGGCTTCGCGCATTTCCCGCACAAAGTTTTCGTCACTGTATGTTTTCTTCCCGCGTTTGACCGGCGGATTAAAGCTCTTAATCTCTTCTGTCAGTTTTAAAAGGGTTTCCAGCTCATCGCCGTCTATTTTCATCGCTTTCGCTTCCTCCAACCACTTTTCCAGCTGGTCGTAAAACTCCCTCATCATCTCTGTCCAGTGTAGCTGCCCTTCTTCAATTTTATCTAAAATTTCCTCCATACGAGCGGTAAAATCAACCTCAAAGAGAGCAGGCAGGCGCTCGATTAAAAAATCATTTACCTCCATACCAGCTGCAGTAGGTCGCAGGCTGCGGTTTTCACGTTCAATGTATTCGCGACTGTAGAGAGTGGTAATGATCGTAGCATAAGTGGATGGACGTCCCACACCGTTTTCTTCCAGGGCCTTAATTAGTGAAGCTTCGCTATAGCGCTTCGGGGGCTGAGTTTGTTTTTCTTCACGCAGCCATTCAAGCACATCGAGAAACTCGCCTTCCGCCAGGGGCGGCAAAAAAGCTTCCTTGTCATTTTCTTCTTCGTCCCCTTCTCCGCGTCCCCATGCTGCCATGTAGCCGGGAAAAAGAATTTTTGAAGCATTGGCGCGAAAGAGATAATCGTGAGCCGTACTGTCGGTATTTATATCTACAGTTTTCTGTTCAATGCGGGCCGGGGCCATCTGGCAAGCCATGGTCCGTTTCCAGATCAGGCTGTAGAGTTTCAATTCAGCATCATTTAAAACTCCCCGCAGGGAATCAGGTGTGCGGTTAATATCAGTGGGGCGAATCGCCTCATGCGCTTCCTGGGCCCCGCCACGGCTGCGATAGTTAATTGGTTTTTGGGGTAAATATTCTTCACCGTAAGTGCTGCGGATACAGCTGCGTGTTTCATCAATAGCCTCTTTAGCAAGATAAACAGAATCAGTACGCATGTATGTAATCAGACCGGTGGGGCCTTCACCTCCACCCAGGTCTACCCCTTCGTATAACTTCTGGGCTAAAGACATAGTCCTTTTTGGCTGAAAACCGAAAGCATTAGAAGCTGCCTGCTGCATGGTAGAAGTTATAAAAGGAGGCTGCGCGTTCCTCTTGACTTCCCTGGTGCTAATTGTTTTTACCTGCAATTTACAGCTATCCAGATCGTTAAGCAGCTCTTCAGCCAGTTCTTGATCGAATATTTCCCCCTTTTTGCCATCCACTTTATGAAGACGTACTTCAAAGGGGGTTTTCGGCTCAACTTGTTTGGCCACCTGTGCTCCGAAAATCCAGTATGTTTCAGGAACAAAGGCCTGAATTTTTTTCTCCCGCTCACAAACCAGGCGCAGGGCCACAGTTTGCACCCGTCCCGCACTTGAACCTCCCCGGATACGCCGCCAGAGTAAAGGGCTGACCTGGTAACCTACCAGCCTGTCCAGCACACGCCGGGCCTGCTGTGCATTTATCTTGTTCATATCCAGGTCGCCCGGTTCTTTAAATGCTTCATCAATAGCAGGTTTAGTAATCTGATTATAGGTTACCCTGCTAAATCGCTCCTCTTCTTTCATTTCTTTTTTTAATATTTCACGCAGGTGCCAGGCAATTGCCTCGCCTTCGCGGTCAGGGTCGAGTGCCAGGATCACATCGTCACTCTTCTTCGCTGCTTCCCTTAGTTCCTTAATTACTTTCGTTTTATCTCGTGAAATAACGTACTGCGGCTCAAAGCTGTTTTCTATATCCACACCCAACTTGCTTTTAACCAGGTCACGAACATGGCCCATTGAGGCCTTGACTGTATAATCCTTACCCAGAAATTTATTAATTGTTTTAGCTTTGGCAGGGGACTCAACGATGACTAGGTGTTTGGTCATATACAATCTCCTTTATTTGCGCCAGAGGATCCAGCGTGATAGCAATCTCCCACTTATTATATTCATAAAAAGAAAAAAAGCAACAGGGTTGCCTGCTT
Organism: Syntrophomonadaceae bacterium; assembly: GCA_007127255.1. Taxonomy (GTDB): domain Bacteria; phylum Bacillota; class Dethiobacteria; order DTU022; family DTU022; genus T3SED10-7. The sequence continues at coordinate 5,499 of SKZS01000199.1, forward strand.
AAATATTCATTGATAGAATAAAAGAACAACATTCATCAACATCAGGCAAGCTTTATAAGCTTGCCGTTTTGTTAAATTTATGAATGTAATCAGAAAAGCGAGGGATACACAATGAAATTAAGAAATATAATCCTTATAGTCTTAATCGTGGTAGCCACCAACCTGCTCACTTTCTTTGGCGTCAGTTCTATGCAGCAGGAAGTATCGAAACCTGAACAGGATCAGGTTGTTACCGATGACCTCAATATAATCCAGGAGATAGTGAATATCCTGGAAGTTTCCCATATGGAAGAAGTTGACCGGGAAGAGCTCCTGGAAGGAGCCTATCGAGGCATGCTCGAAAAGCTAAATGATCCCGAAGCCGGCTACCTAAATCCTGATCACTATGAAAACTTAAGGATACAAACCGAAGCAACTTATGGCGGGATAGGAATCGAAATCTTTATGGAAGATGATTATGTCACTATAATATCACCGATTTCCGGAACTCCCGGCGAAAAAGCAGGCCTCAGTGCGGGCGACCGTATTGTATCGGTAGACGGAATAAACGTGGTTGGAGAAGACCTCAATTTTGCTGTTAGTTTAATGCGTGGGGAACCGGAAACTGAGGTGATACTGGAAATTGAACGTCCAGGTGTGGATGAAGTATTAGAGTTTGAAATAACCAGGGAACAAATCGAACTGGAAAGCGTAGAGTTTGAAATGCTTGAAAACAACACTGGTTACATCAAGTTAAGCAGCTTCTCTGATTCTTCCGGCCGTGAATTTCAAGAAGCTCTTGACGAACTAACGCAAGACGGCATGGAAGGCCTGATTATTGACTTGAGAAATAACCCGGGGGGACTTTTAGATGCAGCCATCGAAATTGCTGACAAACTTGTTCCTGAAGGACCGATTACCCATGTATCAGACGGTAGTGGAACAATAAAAACTTACGAATCAAAAACAGAAGGCCTCGATATTCCCATGGTCGCCCTGGTAAATGGAACCAGTGTCAGCGCA
>SKZS01000132.1 GCA_007127255.1 Syntrophomonadaceae bacterium
AATAACGATCAAGCAGATCAGCAACCCCCCGCCGCTCATCAGCCCTGAGAAGATTTTCTTCTTGCGGGCACAGCTCTTCCTTTTGTTCCAGGTACCTGGTTATTTCAGCAATTGTCATTTGCTCGAATAACACGGTGTTTGGCTCCCCTTCGGCCCTCTTTTATTTATTTTCCGGGAAATATGAGTTAACCTGTTTCCTCTAACACCTTTGGACAAAATTGCTCCATCCCATCTGTCACTCTGGGGGCTCTTCCAGGGTAATTCTACCGAGCAGTCCTGCCTGGAAGTCCCGAAGAACAATACCGCTTGCCCTTTCAAGATCAGCCTGCCCCGCAGCCTGCAGGCAACCATGCAATTCAGCAATACAGGTAAGCATTTTTTCGGCGCTGTCTGCTTTTAAGCCACTGTACCTTTCAACCAGCAGTTCTTCCCTGCCTTTTTGCAAATAAATTTCCAGCAACCACAGGGCAATTTCCTGCTGGTCAAGCCGGCTGGGCGGCATGGCTCCGACAGCAGCCAGGGGCCAGGTTGATTTTTCGGTGATCCTGGGCCATAGTATACCCGGGGTATCGAGAAGTTCCAACCCCGGCGTAATCCTGATCCACTGTCGTCCTTTCGTTACTCCGGGACGATTCCCTGTCCTGGTTACTGCTTTATGCACAAAATAGTTTATCAAAGTGGATTTTCCAACATTTGGGATGCCAACAAATATCATGCGCAAAGGACGCTTAATACGGGTCGGACGCAAATTATGTTCCTGCTTCTTAAGATATTGAAGCAATCGTTTCAGGTAACTCTTATGGTGAACACTAAAGGACATGGCTTCTTGCTCCATGTCCTTAAAATAAGAGAGCCAACGCTCGGTCACTTCTTCCTCAGCCCGATCGGCCTTATGTAAAAGAAGAAGATGCTTCTTGCCTTCGAGCAGGCCTTTAAATGCAGGGTTTCGGCTGCTGATCGGAATACGCGCATCCAGCAGCTCAACAACCAGGTCTATAATTTTTAAATCCTGACGCAAGACATTAATAGCCCTGGCCATTGACCCCGGATACCACTGGCCTTTTGTCAAGATTACTCCACCTCGGAATTAACGGCGCGGGCTTCCCAGGGCGGCCAAAATATGAAGAAAGCCCGGCCTTTCAAATGATCACGGGAAACAAAGCCAACCCTGGAATCCCTGCTGTCCATACTGTTCTGGCGGTAATCGCCCATAACAAAATAACTGCCTGTAGGAACCTCTACCGGCCCATAATCGTAATAATTTAAGTCTTCGGGTAGATAAGGTTCATCAAGCTTAACACCATTGATATAAACATTGCCATCAACTATTTCAACTTTATCACCCGCTACACCAATTACACGTTTGATAAAATCGCGTCCCGGCTGGTATTCAAAAACAACAATGTCACCGGATTGAGGTTCGTCAAAATGATAAACAATTTTATTCACCATCAAACGTTCAGTTTCATGAAGAGTTGGGTACATTGACCGGCCTTCAACAACGAAGACCTCAAATAGAAATAGCCGAATCACTATTGCCAGTATTACAGCAATCAGTATAGATCGAATCCAATCCCAGATCTCAGCCCATCTGCTCAATCAAATCATCTCCGCAACTTTAGCGACGTTCTTTTATCCTGGTTGCTTTTCCTTTCAGTTTCCGCAAGTAGTAAAGCTTTGCCCGACGAACCCGCCCTTTTTTCATTATTTCAATTTTGCTAATTGACGGTGAGTGGACGGGAAATATCCTTTCGACGCCAATCCCGAAAGTAACACGGCGAACGGTAAAAGTTTCCCTTGCTTCGCTGCCCTGGCGCCTGATTAATACCCCTTCAAAAGCCTGAGTTCTTTCGCGCCCTCCTTCAACAACTTTAACATGTACTTTAACTTTGTCTCCGGGACTAAACTGCGGTAAATCTTCTTTAAGGTGCTGCTTTTCAACTTCTTTTATTAAGTCCACTTTCCTTTAAACCTCCTTCATTCGCTGGATATTTATTTAATCCTGCTCCTTAATAATATCTTCCAAATACTTTTTTTCATCGGGCAGAAGATTAGCATTTTCTAGCAAATCAGGTCTGCGCTCGTAAGTACGTTTTATAGATTCCTTCCTGCGCCAGCGGTCTATTTCCGCATGATTCCCAGACTGAAGCACTGAAGGCACTTCCATCCCGCGATACACAGACGGGCGGGTATAATGCGGATGCTCAAGCAGCGAATCGCTGAATGATTCATTGGCAGCAGCTTCTTCGGTTATAAATCCCGGTAGCAATCGGACTACTGCATCGACAACTACTGCTGCAGGCAATTCACCCCCGGTCAGGACAAAGTCCCCGATCGATAATTCCTCATCGATCAAATCGGTGCGAACTCTTTCGTCAATCCCTTCGTAACGGCCGCATACCAGGATAAGATGCTTCTTTCCCGACAACTTTTTTGCGACCGCCTGATCAAATCTGCTGCCCTGAGGGGTCATTAAAATCACATATGGGCAATCATAATCCGATTTACTTTTTAGATCTTCAATTGCTTCAAAAATCGGTTCAGGTTTTAATATCATACCGCTGCCCCCGCCGTAAGGAGTGTCATCAACCTGGCGATGACGATCATGGGTATAAGAACGCAGATCAACCAGGTTAATTTCTACCAAACCCCTGTCAACAGCCCGTTTTATCATGCTTTCTTTAAAAGGACCATCAAGTATCCCCGGAAATATGGTAACCAGATCAATCTTCATTCCTTAACGGCTCCCTTACAGTTCAAGCAGGCCTTCCGGTAAGTCAACGGTAATCGTCCCTGCTTCTAAATCTACCCTTTTAACAAAGCGCTTAATTGCCGGGATCATATGACTTTTGCCTTTTTCCTCATACTTTTCTATAACAAAAAGATCATGCTTTCCGGTGCTGACTATATCTTTAACCATGCCCAAAAAACCATATCCCGGCATATAAACCTTTAGGCCAACCAGTTGATCATGATAAAAACTGTCTTTCGAAAGAGATAATCTATCTTTTTTGGGAATTATAATCAAGCTATTCCCAAGGCGGGCTGCCTCTTCCCTATCATCGACTCCCTCAAACTTAATCAGCCAAAACCTGCCGTATACTGACGCATTTTCAATAGTCATTGTCCGGCGCCCTGATCCAAGCAGTAATTCAATCTGCTTCAGCATGCTGATTCTTTCCGGAAAATCGGTATGAGGAAATACTTTCACCAATCCTGTTACCCCGTGAGGTGAGAGCACTTCGCCAATTACTGCATCATGCTTTTCATTGAACAATTTCAACAACAACCCGTTTATTTTCTTTAATAGCAGCGGCGTTCATTACCGTTCTTATCGCCTTGGCTATACGACCCTGTTTGCCGATCACTTTTCCCATATCATCGGGGGCCACTTTCAGTTCAAGAACAATTAAGCGTTCGCTTTCAACCTGCTTTACTTCAACCTGGTCGGGTTCATCGACCAATCCTTTAGCAATATGCTCCAAAAGCTGCTTCATAAGTACCAACCTCCCTGCAGGACTACTTGCCAAGACCAGCTCTTTCAAAAAGGGCCTTAACTGTATCAGAAGGCCTGGCTCCCTTTGAAAGCCACTGCTGAACCTTTTCGGCATCCACTTCAAAAGTGGTTGGCTTGGTAGTAGGGTTATAGTACCCTATCTCCTCAATAAAACGACCATCCCTTGGATAACGGGAGTCAGCAACCACAATGCGGTAAAAAGGTTTCTTCTTAGCGCCCATTCTTTTTAGCCTGATTCTTACTGCCAATTATATCACCTCCATTATTTAAACCTTTCCTGTCCGATAATCCCTGAACTTTTATGATAAACCGGTGTTTAAAACCCGGGTGATTCTCTAAAATGGAAAACCGCCTCTGCCTTTTGTAAGTTTTTTAATACCACCCTTTTTATCAAATGAGCCCATTTTTTTAAACATTTTCTGCATCTGCCCAAATTGATTTAAGAGGCGATTAACATCCTGCACTGTCGTACCGCTGCCCATAGCAATGCGGCGCCTGCGACTGCTGTTCAGTACTGAAGGATCTTGTTTTTCTTTCTTAGTCATCGACCCGATAATCGCATCAACCTGCTTAAAATTGTCTTCATTTAAAGACATCTGCTTTACTTCTTTGGGAATATTACCGCCACCGGGGATCATATTCAAGATTTCATCTAAAGAACCCATGCTGCGCAGCTGCCCCAGCTGTTCTTTAAAATCATCCAGGGTAAACTGCTGCCTGCGCATCTTTTGCTCCATTTCCCTGGCTTTTTCCTGATCTACAGCTGCTTCAGCTTTTTCAATCAGCGAAAGCATATCACCCATGCCCAGTATCCTGGAGGCCATACGATCCGGGTAAAAAGGCTCGAGAGCATCAATTTTTTCGCCCACACCTACATACTTGACCGGACAGCCTGTTACCGCACGGACTGACAGGGCGGCACCTCCGCGGGTATCGCCGTCAAGCTTGGTTAAAATAACTCCGCTCAGCCCTACCGCATCATTAAACGAAGATGCAGCATTTACAGCATCCTGACCGGTCATCGCATCCACTACCAGCAGCACTTCATGGGGATTGACCTCTTTTTTTATGGCCGTAATCTCGGACATCATTTCCTCGTCTATATGCAGTCGACCGGCAGTATCGAAAATAACCGGATCATGGTTTTCGCGTTCAGCCAGCTGTAACCCTTCACGACAAATCTCAACCGGATTCGCTTCTTCATTACTGTAGCACTTTTCGCCAACTGACTCACTAAGAACCTGCAGCTGCCTGACTGCTCCGGGACGATAAATATCAGCCGCTACCACCAGCGGGTTCCTGCCGCCCTTTCGCAGGTGCGAAGCCAGTTTAACAACAGTAGTAGTCTTACCTGAACCCTGCAGGCCTACGACCATAATTCCTGTAGGTCCTTTACCTGAAAAAGCCAGACCGCTTTGTGTTTCACCCATTAAACGGGTCATTTCTTCATTAACGATTTTAACGACCTGCTGCCCCGGGGTCAGGCTGCCCATCACTTCCTCGCCAACAGCCCTTTCCCTGAGCGCCGCTACAAATTCTTTAACCACCTTGAAGTTGACATCAGCTTCAAGGAGAGCCAGCTTTATTTCTCGCAATGCTGCGTCAACATCTTTTTCACTTAATTTGCCTTTGCCCCTCAAGTGTTTGAGGGTATTTTGCAGTTTGTCGGCAAGACTAGAAAACATCAACAATCCAACTCCAATTTATTTCATTTAAAACATATAACCTGGCTACTGTTCGTTCGTTGAGCGCAAATTGGCAACGATGCTTTTTAAGCGTTTAATTTCAATTTCTGTTAATACTTCTGCCTCGAGCAAGCTTTCTGCTTCAGCCAGTAATTTTTGCTGTGTATTAAAAAGGCTGTATAAACCCAGTTTTGTCTCCAGCTTATCCAATGACCCAAGGGCCCGTTGTATCAAATCGTAAACAGCCTGCCTGCTGATGTTATACTCAACAGCTATTTCGCCCAGCGAATAGTTATCGCTAAAGTATAACTGCAGCACCTCCTGCTGGCGCTCAGTCAGCAGCGGTGAGTAGATATCATAAAGCAGGTTAATTCTATTTAACTGATCTAACATAATATGAATAAGCACCCCTGTCAAGCCTTAAGCCTTTACAGACGGATTATAACAAATTAAAGCAGTCAGGGCAAATGTTTTTTTGGAGGGATGTTCTTGGGAGATATAATTAAGCTTCCAGCAGGGCACGGGCAAAGTCTGCTGCACAGAATGGAACCAAATCTTCTATTTTTTCACCTGTACCTAAATAGCGAACCGGTATACCTAAAGTATCCCGGATGCTGATTACAATACCGCCTCGGGCGGTGCCATCCAGTTTAGTCAGGATAACGCCGTTAATGGGAAGGGCCTCGTTGAAACTTTTCGCCTGGGCAACAGCATTTTGGCCGGTCGTAGCATCAATAACAAGCAGGACCTGGTGCGGAGCGCTCTCAATACAGCGCCCGATTGTTCGATGAACCTTATTTAATTCTTCCATCAGGTTAAATTTATTGTGAAGCCGCCCTGCCGTATCCCCAATGACTATATCAATGCCCCTGGCCTGCGCAGAATTCATAGCATCAAAAAACAGAGCGGAAGGATCTGAACCGGCCTGCTGCTTGATCAAGTCTACCCCGGCCCGCTCTGACCAAATTTCAAGCTGCTCGATTGCCGCAGCACGAAATGTGTCCCCGGCAACAAGGAGCACTTTTTTGCCTTCCTGGCGGTATATGTTAGCCAGTTTGGCCGCGGATGTTGTTTTTCCGGATCCGTTCACGCCTACCAGCAGAATAACATGTGGGTTTTGATTTAACCCGGCGGCAGTTTCATCCGAAGACATAATCTCTGTCAGTTTTTCTACTAACAACTCTTTAGCCTGCTCTCTTTCCTTATATTTTAATTTTTTCGCTTCTTCTTTTAGCTCCGCAACCAGCTTCATGGCTGATTCTACTCCGACATCACCGCTGATCAGAATCTCTTCCAGCTCTTCGTAAAATTCTTCATTTAACTCCCCGCTGCTGAAAAGACTGGTCAGGGAACTGATAATTCCTGATTTACTGCGGGCAAGACCGCTTTTATATTGCTTAATCAAACTCATTTTTTACTCTCCCCGGCAATCAAATTATCTTCTATCTTTAGCGACATCAGCCTGGAAACACCGGGTTCGGGCATGGTTACTCCATATAAAACTTCTGCTTCTTCCATGGTCCTTTTACGGTGAGTAATGAGGATGAACTGGGCCTGCTGAACAGTCTGCTTTAAGAACCTGGTAAATCGAGCCAGGTTAGCGTCATCCAGCGTTGATTCTACTTCGTCCAAAAGGTAAAAGGGCGCCGGTTTGAAGCGCAAAATAGCGAAAACAAGAGCGATAGCGGTTAACACCTTCTCTCCTGCTGACAGGAGAGTAATATTCTGCAGCTTTTTCCCCGGCGGCTGAGCAACAATTTCAATGCCCGATTCCAGCATATTGTCGGGATCGGTTAAACTAAGAAATACTTTACCGCCCTCGAAAAGCTCTTCAAAAGTTTTTTTGAAATTACCATTAATAGTTTCGAATGCACTTTCGAAATAGTATTCCATACGCTGATCTATTTCGGCTAATACTTTTTTCAGGGAAGCTTCTCCTTTTTGCAAATCGTCCTTTTGTTCTTTGAGAAAATTTATCCTCTCTTCAAGCCTTTCCAGTTCATCTATAGCGCCCAGGTTAACTTCCCCGAGAGCTTCAATATCCTCTTTTAAATTGTCGACTAAAATCTTGCTTTCTTCCGGCTTATAATCATCATCAAGCATCACGAGGTCAAGATTTCGAAACTGTTCCCGGAAACGCATTTCCTGGTAATTTATTTCGGTTTGGAGTCTGCTCTGTTCAACTGAAAGCTGCCTTTCCCGTTTCTCCTGTCGGGACAGTTGATTCTGTCGGCGGCGTCCTTTTTCCTCTAGTTCAATCAAGCCGGCTTCAGATTGGCCAAGCTGCTGGCTCACTTTTTCCAGTTCAGGAATTAATGCTGCTTTTTCGTTATAGAATTGCTCGATATCGGCACTGATACGCTGCTGAGCCTGTTTATTTTCTTCCAGGTCTTTCTGCCGCTGCTCGCAATCGTTATTTTTTTCCTGTTTTTCAGTCGCAGGCAGTTTAATGTTATTGTCAATTTCTTCAATTCGGTTGGCAAGAGAGTCACATTGCTCTTTGTATGAGCTTATTTTAACTAAAACTTCAGTAATGTTTTTCTCCAGTGAATTTTTTTCTTCCAGGTACTGCCTGTACTCTTCCTTAATGCCGGTTAGTTCATTTTCAAGGCTTTCGATATCTTCTGTGCACTTTTCTATTTCCTCGCCAAGTTTATCAAGCCTCTGTTTTAATTCTGCTTCTTCAGATTCCAGTTCACACAAATTTTTGGATGCTGCTTTCAGTCGGTCTTCATAGCTGCCGGCTTCACGTTTGATTTCTTCAGATCTTTTCTGCAGATCACCAAGTTTTTCTTCAAGGCTGCGTTTTATAGTATCAGCTTCCGCTGCTTCTCTTTCCGCTTCGGCAAGATTTTTTTTCTCCTGCTCGAGCACAGCCTCATCTTTACTGATTAATTTAATCAAACTATTTTTCTGATTTTGAAGTTCTTCTATTTCTTTCCGTCTGCCAAGTGGCATCCCGGCATTACGTTTAGGCAGGCTGCCGCCCCTTATTATGCCTCCCGGATTAATCATTTCACCGTCAAGCGTTACCACCCTGCAGCTGTATTTAATATAACGGGCAGCATTAGAGGCGTCTTCCAGGTTTTGGCATACAAGAATAGCTGCCATGAGATAATCAACAGCTTTTTTGTAAGCAGGATCTGCTGTAACCAGCTCCGATGCTTTACCAATTACTCCTTTAAGATCGCGCCATCCACTGTGCCTTTCAAGCGGATCGGCGCCACGTTGAAGAATATCAAGCGGTAAAAAAGTAGCCCAGCCGCGGTTATTTTCCTTGAGGTAGCGGATTGCTTCCTGGACAGATTTTTCGGTTTCGGCAACCACATACTGCATGGCACTGCCAAGTGATGATTCAACGGCCTGTACATACTGCCCTTCAACGGAAATCAAATCTGCTACCGGACCAATCATCCCGGGCAGTTTTGAGCGGGCCTGCATTACCTCTTTTACTCCCCGGTAATAACCGGATAGGGCTGAATCCTGCTCCTGCAGTAAGTTTAAACGACTGTTTATACCATGTAAGTTTTCCTTTTTCTGCTGCAGCTCTGTGACTGCTTTTTCCAAAGACTTTCTGGCCCCCTGTTCACCGGAAGCTTTCTTCCCCGCTTCTGTCTCAGCAGAAGCAATTTGATTCTGCAGCTCTACTTTTTCTTTTTCTACATTGCTGGCGGTTTCTTTCAAACCGGCTGCTTTCTCCTGTAATACTTTTTCTTCTTCCTTGTGAGTTTGTTTTTGATCCTGCAGCCGTTCCAGGCGCCGCTTCAATTCTTCGATTGTTGATGCAACAGCTTCCTTACGGGCTGCGGTTCTATATATTTCTTCCTGCCTTTTCTCCACTTCACCGGCCAGGGCGCTTGCTTCATGCTCTGAAAGCTTCGCCCTTAAATTTTCAAGCTCTCTATTTAAATGCTCCAGGCTTTCTTTCTTTTCCAGAAGATCTGCTTCTGCTCTTTTCTTTTGTTCTGCATATTCTTCTATTAACAGTTCCAGCTGCTTAACTCTCTGCCTGCTTTGCTCGATCTGCTCCAGAAAACGATTTTCTCTTTCGAAAAGAAGCTTCTGCTCACTTTCCCGCTGTTCCAGTTTACGCGATATTTCGTTTAATTTCTGTTCCAACTCCTTCTTAGCAAGCTGCTGATCCTGGAGCTGATTTTTTAAATCCTGGATTTCTTTTTCATGCAAGCCTCCCTGGGCAGCAGAAGATAGCAGGGCATCATTTACAGTCTGAAGCTGTTTGTTTACTTTATTTAAATGATCACGTGATTGCTGCAAATGGTAAGAAAGGAGTTTCTTTTCCTGTTCTTCCATACGCTGCTGCAATAACCGGTACTGGCGGGTTACCTCAGCCTGTTCCTGAAGAGGCTCAACCTGGGTTTCAAGTTCATATATAAGATCCTGGACCCGAATCAGGTTTTCCCTGGTTTCATCCAGGCGGCGCCTGGCCTCTTTCTTACGCATCTTATATTTTAGAATACCTGCAGCTTCTTCAAATATTTCGCGGCGCTCTTCAGGACGGCTGTTTATTATTTCATCGACCCGGCCCTGGCCAATTACCGAATAAACATCTTTACCAAGACCTGTATCTATAAAAAGCTCGTTTATATCTTTCAGCCTGCAGGGAGATTTATTAATATAGTATTCACTGTCACCAGTACGAAAGAGGCGCCTGGCAATAGTTACTTCATCATAATCAACATTGAGAAATTCCCCTGCTCCATCAAAAGTAAGTGAAACTTCAGCAAAGTTTAGAGCTTTACGGCTTTCGCTGCCTGAAAAGATAATTTCTTCCATACGTGTTCCCCGCAAAGATTTAACACTTTGCTCACCCAGGGCCCAGCGCACTGCATCAACCAGGTTGCTTTTACCGCAACCATTGGGACCGATTACTGCTGTAATTCCCGGGCTAAGACAAAGCTCAGATTTTTCAGCAAAAGATTTGAATCCAAAAAGCTCCATTCTTTTTAAATACACAAGCAAAAACTCCTAAATAAAAGGTATGGGACAAGGGGACAGGTCCCTTGTCCGGATATTATTATAAATGCGGCCTATGCCGCGGCGCTACACTAATCTTTATTGCAGTTCTTTGCTCATCGTTTATTGCAATTTCAACAAAAGATGGGATCATCACAAGGTTAATACCGTTAGGAGCTACATATCCCCTGGCAATGGCAACAGCTTTGACAGCCTGGTTTACCGCCCCTGCTCCAACCGCCTGTAATTCAACTGCCCCGTCTTTTCTGATTACTGCAGCTAAAGCTCCGGCCAGAGCTTTAGTTTTCGAAGAAGATGATACTTTTAATATCTCCATAATTCTCAGACATGCTCCTCCCGAGCCGGATAGGACTTCAGGTTTACCAGCCTTTTTAGGGGCAGGAGACCTGTCCCCTTGCCCCATTTTATTCAGTTAAGGGGTCAGTTTGCTCCAGGCTACTTTTGCTGCTGCCTGTTCAGCCTCCTTTTTACTGCGACCCCAACCCTTCCCAACAGGTTCATTAATCATAAGCACTTCCGCCTCAAATTCCTTGCTATGATCGGGACCGCTTTCATCAACTATCCGGTAAGAAGGGGTAACTGAAAAACGGGCCTGTGAAAACTCCTGCAGCAGTGTTTTGTAATCTCGCCGCAGGACCCCTTCCTGGAGTTCCTGTAAAATTGGCTTATAAAGCTCAAGAACATACTGCCTGCACTTTTCCAGTCCAATATCCAGGTAAAGAGCACCAATTAGAGCTTCTACCGTATCGCCTAACAGCGAAGGACGGGTTGAACCGCCACTTATAATCTCCCCTTTCCCGAGGAGAATGTACTGGCTAATATTTAACTCGAAAGCAAGACGGGCTAAAGAAGCTTCGCATACCAGATCTGCACGCAGCTTGGTAAGCTTGCCCTCGGACAGTTTGGGGTAAGCCTCGAAAAGGTAATCACTTACTATCAACTCAAGAACAGCATCACCAAGGAACTCCAGCCGCTCATTATTATTACGGCGCTTTCCTCTTTCATGAGCGAAAGAAGTATGGGTCAAGGCCTGCTCGTAAAATTTAATATCTTTTATTTCCCAGCCGATAGTGTCGAGGAATTTCCTAATTCTATCGGACCAATCCATTGACATTCCTCTTTTAATGGTTTAGGGCAGGAATTTTTTAATAACAAGAGTAGCATTTGTCCCACCAAAACCGAACGAGTTAGAGATAGCCAGATTGACTGAACCTTCCCTGGCCTGATTAGGTACATAATCAAGATCACATTCAGGATCAGGATTATCGTAATTAATAGTCGGATGAATTACCTGGTTCTGAATGATCAATAAAGTAGCTATAAGTTCAATTGCCCCTGCAGCGCCTAAAAGATGCCCGGTCATCGATTTGGTAGAACTGATCGCCATTTTGTAAGCATGCTTGCCAAAAAGATTTTTTATCGCCATCGTTTCTATTTTGTCGTTAAACTCAGTAGATGTCCCGTGGGCATTAATATAATCTATACCATTTACTTCTACTCCAGCGCTTTTCAAAGCTTTTTGCATACTTAAAAAAGCTCCTTTACCATCAGGATCAGGAGCAGTCATGTGATAAGCGTCGCCTGACATGCCGTACCCGACAATTTCACCATATATATCAGCTCCCCTGGCAAGAGCATGATCGAGGGTTTCCATAACAACAACACCCGCTCCTTCGCCCATTACAAAACCATCACGTTCCAGGTCAAATGGACGGGAAGCCTTCTCCGGCTGATCATTGCGGGTAGACAGGGCACGCGCAGCGGAAAAACCGGAAAATGCCAGGTGGCTTATAGCTGCTTCAGCGCCACCAGCCAGCATTATTTCAGCATCACCCCGCCCTATAATATGCCAGGCATCACCCACAGCGTGGGTCGATGTAGCACAGGCTGTTACAACAGTGGAGTTCGGGCCGTGCAGGCCGAGAAGAATAGATATATAACCGGATGCCATATTGGCTATTAAGGCCGGCACTAAAAACGGGCTGACCCGGCGCGGCCCTTTTTCAGCCAAAACTTTAAGTTGTTCCTCGATAGTTTGGATACCGCCTATACCGGAACCAACCAGGACACCAACTTCATCTTTATTAAGATTAACGTTGTCCAAACCGGAGTCAGACCATGCTTTTAAAGCCGCTGCAACCCCGAGCTGGGTATAGCGATCAACCCTTTTTGCTTCCTTTTTATCCATATGCAGAAAGGGATCAAAATCTTTTATCTCACCCGCAATTCGACAGGGATACTGGCTGACATCAAAACTTTCAACGGCAGAAATTCCGCTTTTTCCGCTAATGATATTATTCCAAAATGTAACCTTGTCAGAGCCGATAGGTGATTCAAGACCGATCCCGGTAATTACTACTCTTCGCACATTTTCACCTCAAAAGCCAACTATACTTTTGACTCGATATACTTAACTACATCGCCTACTGAATTGATATTCTCAATTTCTTGATCGGAAATTTCCAGGTCAAACTCTTCTTCCAAAGCCATAACCAGTTCCACAATATCCAGGGAATCAGCATCAATGTCTTCAAAAGTTGTCTCTTTTGATAGCTTGTCGACCGCTACTTCCAGCTGATCGGCAATAATATCCTTTACCTTACTCTCAACGCTCACCAATCCACCTCCTCTCAACGGCATCTATAGTCTATCACTAGATTGACAGCATGTCACATAGAAAGATTTCCATCAACCGAAATTACCTGGCCGGTTATATAACCAGCAGATGATGCCAGGAATAAAATAACCTCGGCAACTTCTTGCGGCTTGCCCAGGCGGCCAAGAGCAATTCTTGATAAAACCTGTTCCTTCATTTCGTCCGAAAGCACGTCGGTCATCTCTGTTTCAATAAAACCGGGAGCAACTGCATTCACGGTGATATCCCGTGAACCAAGTTCCTTGGCCAATGTTTTACTAAAAGCAATTACACCGCCTTTAGATGCGGCATAATTCGCCTGGCCGCTGTTTCCATGTATTCCAGCTACAGAAGCTACATTTATAATCCTGCCGCCGCTTTTTTGTTTAAGCAGTGGCCTCAATATCGCCCGACAGCAATTGTATACTCCGTTTAAATTGGTGTCGATTACTTCCTGCCATTCTTCCGTTTTCATCCTGGCTAGCAGATTATCGCGAGTTATCCCCGCATTATTTACAAGTATATCAATTCTCTTAAAATGATCAACAGCGCTCTTGATTAAATTTTCACACTGGCTGTAATCGGAAACATCAGCCCTGACCACCAGGGCTGAACCGCCAAAACCTTCAATTTCTTTTTTTACCGCTTCCGCAGCAGCTTCGTTGCTGCTGTAGTTTATTACAACAGCTGCCCCTGCGCGGGCCAGTGATAAAGTTGTAGCCCGACCAATTCCCCTCGAGGCTCCAGTTACCAGGGCAGTTTTACCGGTTAAGTCCATGATCATCACCTTTCCATTGATCCTCTTTAAAACTTTAATCTATCAACTGATCGATATCTTCTTTTTCTTCAATCGATTTGATTTCCAGTTCGGGGGCAATTCGTTTCATCATCCTGCTCAGTGAATTGCCAGGGCCCAGGCCGATAAATGAATCGATACCTTCAGCAATCAGGGTACGCATTGACTGCTCCCATAAAATAGGATTGCTAACCTGGTTGACCAGGTTAGCTTTTATTTGTTCCGGATTTGCAGCTAATTTGCCTGTAACATTAAAAACTAACGGAACGGCAGGCTCTTTAATCAATATTTTATTCAGTTCCCCGGCAAGCCTTTCTTCAACAGGCTGCAGTAATGCACAATGGAAGGGCGCGCTGACTTTTAACTCTGTCACTTTTTTGGCCCCGGCTTCCCTGGCCAGGTTGATCGCCTTGTTAACAGCTGCTGTTTGGCCGGAAATAACAATTTGTCCCGGACAGTTATAGTTTGCCGGTGTAACCAGCCCTTCCGAACCGGCTTCACGACAAACCTGCTCAACCAGGTCATGCGAAAGACCCATTATGGCAGCCATGGAACCGTCTCCCTCGGAAACCGCTTCCTGCATATATATCCCCCGCTTCTGAACCAGCGGTAAAGCATCTTCAAAGGAGAGGGACCCGGCAGCTACCAGGGCGCTGTACTCTCCAAGGCTAAGACCTGCCATAGCAGACGGCGTATAAGCAGATTTTTCAAGAACACGAAACATAGCCACACTAACTGTTAAAATAGCCGGCTGGGTATATTCAGTCATTTGTAACTTGCTTTCCGGACCATTAAAAACCATATCCAGAAATTCAGAACCAAGGACACCTGCCGCTTGATCGAATACAGCACGGGCTTCTGGAAAGCTTTCATAAAAATCGCGGCCCATACCAACATATTGTGCCCCCTGGCCGGGGAAAAGAAAAGCAGTTTTCATCGGGATCAGCTCCAAACTATATTACAGTTTTTCTGCTTTACTACCACTTGATCAGAATGCCACCCCAGGTCAAACCGGCGCCAAAAGCTACCATGGCCACTAAGTCGCCTTCAGCCAGCCGTCCGGCAACTATTTCCTCATGAATGGAAATCGGAATCGTGGCAGAAGAAGTATTGCCAAAGCGATCTATATTAACCGGTACTTTTTCCTGCGACAGCTTCAGCCGCTTACGAATATGATCGATAATTCTCAAGTTTGCCTGGTGAAGAAACAAAAAGTCAAGGTTTTCGGGTTGGAGGTTTTGGCCGTTCATTAGTTCAGCTAGATTTTCTTCAACAACTTTCACGGCAAACTTAAATATTTCGTTACCATTCATTTTAATAAAATGCATCCTGTTATGCAAAGTTTCTTCACTGGCCGGCATTGCACTGCCTCCTGCCGGCACCATTAACAGTTGAGCACCCCGGCCGTCAGCATGAAGCGAAAAATCGAGGATTCCCCGTTCCTCTTCTGTCGGACCGAGCACTACCGCTCCTGCACCGTCACCGAAAAGAACACATGTGCTGCGGTCTTCCCAGTCGGTAACCCGGGTGAGAACTTCAACTCCAACCACAAGAACATTTCTATAGGCACCACTGCGGATGAACTGGTGACCTACCGTTAGGGCATAAATAAAACCTGTGCATCCTGCCGATAGATCAACAGCCGCAGCTTTAAAGGCTTTCAGCCTGGCCTGGAGCAAACATGAAGTTGAAGGTGTAGGATGATCCGGAGTTACTGTTGCGACAATAATCATATCAAGTTCTGAAGGATCAAGGGCTGCTCTCTCCAGGGCTTCCCGGGAAGCTTTTTCAGTAAGATCGATATTTGAAAAGCCGTCTTCCAGCTTTCTTCTTTCCCTTATACCGGTACGGGAAACAATCCACTGGTCGCTCGTATCAACCATTTTTTCCAGATCACTGTTGGTGATAACCGTCTCCGGCACGGCGGCGCCTGTGCTGCGAATAATTGTATTAAGCATTTTGTCCACTGCCTGTATTCTCCTCTATATCGCCTGCCAGTTTTTCAAGAGCGCTCTGAAGTTTCCTGGTGACATTATTTTGCACAAAGGGGTAAGCCTGCTTGATTAAAGCCTGCTCAATAGACCTGGCCCGCGATGAACCGTGACACTTGATGCAAAGCCCGTTTACACCGAGCAGCGGAGCTCCGCCATAACCTGATGTATCAATCTTATTGCGCAAACCAAGGAAAACAGGCTTAAGCAGCAAGGCCCCCAATTTATAGCTTAGTTTGTTGTCAATTTCCTGCCGGAAAAAACTTAAAATAGCCCTTGATAAACCTTCGGAAGTTTTTAGAAAGATGTTTCCAACAAAACCGTCGCAGATCACAACCTCTGCCGCATTAAAAAAAACCTCGGTTCCTTCAACATTGCCGCAGAAACCGGGTAATAGTCTTTCAAATAAGCTATAAGCTTGTTTAACCTGGACATTTCCCTTATTCTTTTCTACCCCCACGTTTAGCAATGCAATCCTCGGTTCCCTGTAGTTTAAAACCTGCTGGGCATATATGCGCCCCATGTAAGCATACTGTAAAAGTTGTTCAGGGCGGGAATCCATGTTAGCGCCAACATCAAGAAAAAGAACAGGCTCACCTTTAAAGCTGGGCATAGGGGTTAACAGGGCCGGGCGACTGATACCGCTAAGCCGGCCCAGGAATAAGACCCCGCCGGCCATCAAGGCCCCGGTGTTGCCGGCGCTTAAAACAGCGTCAGCCTCTCCGGAGCGTACCATCTGCAGGGCTTTTACCATGGAGGCATTCTTCTTGTTTCTGATCGACAACCCGGGATCATCATCGCATTCAATAATCTCGGACGCGTGCCTTATTTCTACCCGTTCTTCCGGGTATTTCATTTTTTCTAATACTTCGAGGATTTTTTCTTCATGCCCGACCAGGACCAGGTTAAGGTCATCTAAAAAATTAAGCGCAGATAAAGCGCCGCTTATAATCTCCAGTGGTGCGTGGTCTCCACCCATTGCATCTATCGCTACTCGTGCCAAAAATATCACTTCCCCTGCATATAAAGGCAATAGACAAAATACGCCCCTCGTGGTCAGACTAAAGGGGCGTATTGAGAATGCTTATCTTATTTCACTTTAACGACTTCCCGATCTTTATAATGTCCGCAATTCAAGCATACCCGGTGTCCTGGTTTTAATTCATGGCATTGAGGACAGGGAACCAGACGGGGAACCGTAAGTTTATACTGGGCACGTCTCATGTTCCGCTTTGATTTCGAAGTTTTTCTCTTTGGAACAGCCAATGTAACGCCTCCTTAATTAGACTTAACTGCTGGATTTCAGGTTTTTCAATTTTAGCAGCCTAATATCAATCTGATCTTCATCCAGGTCACAGCCGCAGGATGATTTGTTAAGATCAATTCCGCACCCGGCGCAAATACCTTTACAATCAGGTCTACAAAGAGGACTGAATTCCTGGGCCAAAATGATTAACTGGCGGATATACTCATCAATATAAAGATAGTCACCGGTTACGGTTAGCTTATTAGCTGTTTCGGCGGCCAGGCTGTCAGGGTTAGTGTCAAGCGGCGACCCGCTGACGACTGTAAATGACTCTGTAAATTCGGTTTTAAACTCGTGATTGAAGTTAACCAGGCACCTGGAACAAACAACCTTTACAGATGCCTCAAAATTGCCGCTGATCAATACTTTGTCCGCACTGCTAATAGCACTAATCAATAGTTTTGCTGTTCCGCCCTCAGGAAAATCACCGAAGCAGTTGGAAAGATTTATGTCGAAACTGTAGTCAACTGCTTCTCCTGTTTTTGACTTTAAATCAGGCAGGTATATATGCATAACCACCACTTCCCTAAAAACTAAAGTAATTATATAGACCTTTATTTTCTTTGTCAACAAGGATAAAAATAGCAAGCTATTTTAGGAGTTTATGCTTTGCAGAAATAATAAGCGACCTTGATCCTGCAATCTAAGCCATTAATAGGTTACACCATCAACATCTTGACTGTCGCTACCGCGTGTCTGCTCATTAAAGGTAATCATTATTTGGTTAGGCAGGCAGACAATCTTCTCGTATTGATATTCAATCCAACCTGTATGAGAGCAGATGTGCTTGGGACAGAGTTCATCATCGAGGGAGAGCATTCTGATTCGCCCCTCTTCAACTTCTAAATGGGCTGTATGTTCATCGTTCTCTCCAAAGGTAAAGGAATAGTCATACCGATCGCTTGAAGAAAGAGAAAGTTCGGCAACCTGCTGGTTCTGCACGTATATCGTGGCATATTTTTGTTCTGCGGCGCCAACCTGCTGAATATTGAACCAGAAACCGGTCAGGCCCCAGATTAGAATTGCTACCACTACAATATAATCGGCTTTTTTTACTTTAAGAATTGTCATCAATTTCACCCTGCAACATTATAACATAACCAGCAAGATGACTCTAATTTTTTTCGAATCTTTTTTTAAAGCTATAACTGACGTATTGCAATAAGAGCATCAGCGGCAACAACACCCGCTCCTTTTTCATAAAGGATCAGCGGGTTGATATCCACTTCTTCAATCACGTCTTCCAGTTCGATTGCCAGACGTGATACTTTCATAATCACGTCGGCCAGGGCATCGGTATCACGGGGCAATTCACCGCGATGACCGGTCAAGAGGGCACAGCCTTTGATTTCAGCAATCATCGCACGGGCATCTTCTTCTTTTAGTGGAGCAACCCTGGTCGAGGTGTCCTGCAATACTTCGACAAAGACTCCACCCAATCCGAAGACCACTGCCGGACCGAAAATCGGGTCTTTTTTAATACCGACAATCACTTCGAGTCCCGGAGACAGCATTTCCTGAACTAATACTCCCTCAATCCTGGCTTCCGGGCTATTAATTACAACCTTATTTAGCATCTCTTGACAGGCACTGTTGACTTCTTCTTTACCCTTCAAATTTAAGACTACTCCACCTACATCAGTTTTGTGCAGAATATCGGGAGACATAATTTTCAACGCCACGGGAAAGCCAATCTTTGAAGCAGCGATCACAGCTTCCTCCGCAGTTTGAACCATTATCTCTTTTGTGACCGGCACCCCGTAAATATCGAGAATTCGCTTTGAACGCCATTCCGTCATCGCCCCGCTTTTTACAGAAAAGTTTTCTTTTATCTGCTGCAGGACCTTTTTTTGCTCTTCTCCCGGGCTGAAAGAAGGGTAAACCTGGGGTTCTTTAGTCTTTTCAACCCATTCGGCCAGGGAACTAATCGCCCACAGACCGCTTGGGATATGTTCTATGACGGGAACACCTGCCTGCACCAGGCTTTTTTTAGCCTCAACAGCATAATCCTGTCCTGTGGGCCAGGAAAACACAATCAGGGGCTTTTCAATTTCCCTGTATACTTCAATGATCTTTTTGCCTGCCTCAGGATCGGGCATTTCAAGATTATAGAAAAAGCCTCCGACATCTACTTCCGTATCCTGCATAACCAACCGCAGCGCCTGCTGGAAAAGTTCGGTGTCAACAAATAACTGCGAGGTTAAATCAACCGGATTACCAACAGCGCCGTAAGCGGGAAAGAACTCACGAAGCTTTTTCTGTGTGATATCAGTCAGGCTTACTACCTCCAGGCCGTATTCAGGACACTTATCGGCGACAACCACTCCACCCCCGCCCGAGATAGTGATTATGGCCATTTTTTTGCCCTGAGGAAGGCGTCCGGTTGAATAAAGAGCAATCAGGGCATTCATCTGTTCCACATCATCAGCGCGGGGCACCCCGAATTGTTTAAACATGCCATCGTAAACCTGGTCTGAACCAACCAGGGCCCCGGTATGAGAAGCGGCGGCAGCAGCACCGCTTTCGGTTCGCCCTACCTTGAGCATAGTCACCAGCTTTTTCTTTTCAAGAGCATGCCGGCAGGCTTCCATAAAAAGCCGACCATCTCCCTGCAGTCCTTCAAGATAACCTGCTACCAGTGTCACTTCGTCAAGTTTAACCAGGTAGTCCAGGATTTCTGAAAAAGATACATCCGCTTCATTTCCGGTGCTTACGAAATAGTTAAAGCCAATGGAGAGCTGCATTACCATCTGGTAGATAATACCACCTAGACCACCGCTCTGGGTAATAAAAGACAGTTTCTTTGGATGGAGCAAATCTTTTCTCTCCTGGTTATAAAAGAAACTGGCCATATTACCGTTGTAATAGTTTAATACTCCAAGACAGTTTGGTCCGAGAATGCGCATACCGCTTTCTTCAGCTATTTTCTTCATCTCAAGCTGTTCCAAACGCCCTTCTTCTCCGCTTTCAGCAAAACCGGAAGTAAAAACTATTACCGATTTAACTTTCTTTTCAGCACATTCTTTTATGACATCCATAGCCTGGGCAGCCGCCACACCAATTATTGCCAGGTCAACCGGATTTTCAATGTCAAGAATAGTCGGGTAACACTTTAAACCGCCGACCCGATCATACTTGGGATTAACAGGATAGACATCTCCTTTATAACCAAACATACTTAAAAGATAAAGAGGTATCCCATTAGGCTTCAAGGCATTCTGACTGGCCCCGATTACAGCTATTGAATCAGGATAAAAAAAAGACTCAAGATCTGTTTCTCCTGCAGCTTTTAACTCCTGTAGTTGTCGATTGTTCATCATCGAATCCTCCTTCGATTTCAGACTGTGACGGATAAATATTGTTTCACTAATTAATATTTTACATGATCAATTAATAAAAGGGTATACTTTTATCAACTAAAAATAAATATTTTTTTGCCCCGGTATATATTCCCTCAGGTAAAATAAAATACAGAGAGGGTTATAATGGGACAGAAAATTTTTCAGGATATAGTTATTGAATTCTTATGTTATAATGAGAATTGATAATTTTTATTGTACCGAGGAGGTTAATACCAGTTGGTTGAAAAAAAAGCACCTTTTGATCAAAACATAAATACAAAACC
>SKZS01000118.1 GCA_007127255.1 Syntrophomonadaceae bacterium
ATGAACAAGATAACTGATCTTTTTTATACTTTATCTGCTCAGCAGATGCTTGAGCAGTTCACGAGCCTGACGCAGGGCACGGGCACGGTGGCTGATTGTATTCTTTTTAGCGGCAGACATCTCGGCAAAAGTCTGGCCTGTAGGTTCGTAAATAAAGAGAGGATCATAACCAAACCCTCCGCTGCCGCGTGGTTCTTCAGCTATACGACCGGGGCAAGTCCCGTGAGCAAAATATGATTCCTTTCCCGGTAAAACTATGGCAATTACCGCAATAAAGCGGGCGGCTCGTTTTTCCGGAGGGAAATCACGCAATTCTTCCAGTAACAAGCGATTATTCGCGGCGTCATTGCCTTCTTCCCCTGCATAACGTGCTGAAAGAACGCCGGGCCTGCCATCTAAAGCCTCTACCTCCAAACCTGAATCATCGGCCAGGGCCATTTCCCCGCTAAAAGTGGCAACCGCTTCCGCTTTTTTGGCAGCATTTCCACGAAAAGTGGCCCGGTCCTCCTCGGGCATTTCAAAACCGGGATAATCAGCAGCTGTCTTAATTTCAAGGGGTAAACCTTCCAGCAGGCTTTTAATCTCTATCAGCTTGTTTTTGTTGCCTGTTGCTATAACTAGCTTTTTCACCTGGCTCATTATTCCTCTCTAAATTAATTAGAATTTCAAACTATTACAGGTCCCACCTTGGTCCCTCTTCTGTATCTTCAAGCACTACACCGATAGATTGCAATATACTACGGATCTGGTCGGCTTCCGGCCACCTTTTTTCCCGACGATACTGCTCCCGCAATGCTACAAGCTCATTTATCAGTTCTTTAAACTTACGGGGAATAACATTAACAGCCTGGTCAATTCCTGTTCCGGCCAGGGCTATCATTTCACGAAATATCTCCCGTCCCTGAGATATAAACTCAGGGTTTTCAAGATCAATCTGAGCCTGCCAGATAAGTCTGTCTGCTTCAAGAAGCAGTGTTGTCATCGCCGCCAAATCATTTTCTTCTATTGCACGGTGAAAAGCTTCTTCAATACCATGCATCTGATCCCAAAACGATGCCACTGCTTTTTCAGGGATACCTGATGCCGGAGATGATTTGACCTCAATACCGGCACCGGTAACCCGGTCATGAAAACCACCGAGTAGTTGTTCAAAAGTGACCCTTTCCCCTCGTGAATATTGTTTTTCAACCCCACTGCGCCTGATCGTTACCTGGCCAAGACCCACCACAGCAGCCTCGCGGGAAGCAAAATCGAGTATACAGGCTGTATGTTCATCAAGCCCGAGTATAGTCGTGCCCTGAGGAAGTTGAGCTTCAAGAGCCAGGAAACGTTTTTCACCCATGTAACAGAAACGGGTATCGTGGTTTCCACCTTCTGCATTGTTCCAGTGGGGAATAACGACCAGCTCAAGACCGAGATGTCCTAAAATATTGAGACCCTCGACCCAGTGCAGAGCTTCACCCACCTTGTATATTTCATATACCGGGAGTGTATGGCTGCCAACGGTAAGCGCTGCCGCACTGGCCGCAACCAGGCAACCTCCCTTATTGACCATGGCGCTGAGTAAAGCGGGAACAGGTGTTTCTTTTAACTGGCGGACAGTATAGGTCGGACTGCCCGGTCCAATCAACACGAAACCCGCTTCACTAAGTAGACGATAAACCTTCTCGGCCTCCTGCGAAGTTATAGTTTCAGCCGATTTAAATGAGGCGATTTCCATTTTATGACGCACCTGCTGCTCAAAAAAGTTTGCTGCGCGCTCGGCAATCAAATCGACATTACCCTGGAACCCCGCCGGAGTATCAAGAAATAACGCCTTCTGCTGTGACCCGATCTTGGAGAGAAGCGTCTTATGCGTCTCAACCATTGTACCGGAAAGCTCACCGGAACCGATTAATGCAATAGTCCCCCGCACCGTCGACATATCTTTGCCTCCTGCTCCTTATTTTAAGGCTAAGGCTTTATAAAAGATGATCGCATGTGTCATAAATTTCAACAGCAAGATTCTAAATCCTCCATCAATATAAAAACGCTCCGGCAAACGTAAGCTTTTATAAACTGTTGAAACCGCAGACATAACCCATTGTACCGGTCATGATCAGCACCTGTTTTAATTGACAGTTATTACAGAAAAATGCTATTATTACTTCGTAGACAGTTTATGTTAATCGCTATATTCAAAACGATCAATATTTGCATTTAGAAGGGTATTCAATATGAACCATTTCTACAAAGATAAGGTTGCAGTAGTAACCGGAGCAAGCTCTGGTATCGGCAGGGCTGTTGCTGCAGCGCTGGCTCAAAATGGTTCAAACGTAGTTCTGGCTGCGCGTCATGAGGGCCCTCTACAGGAACTGGCCGTGGAATTGGGAGCCGACCGTACCCTGGTTGCTCCGACAGACGTTACAGTCCCGGAACAAACAAAACAGCTGGCTGAACAGGCGCTGACTTTTTACGATCGCATCGATCTGCTCTTTAACTGTGCCGGAATAATGCACAATTCCGGTTTCGGGGCTCTTGACCCCGAAATCTTCCGCCAGCATATCGAAACCAACCTCATGGGCACGGTTAACTGTCTGCGTGCGGTAATTCCGCTTATGCAAAAACAGCAGGGCGGCCACATTGTCAACATATCATCACTTCTGGGCAGATATCCCCTGGGAGGAACATCAGCCTACTGTACTTCCAAATATGCTATCGCTGGTTTGTCAGGCACACTGAGGCACGAACTTAAACACGATCATATATACCTTACCACTGTCTTCCCCTCATTTGTTAAAACGACAATGCTAAATGGACATATGAAAAGTGTTCGTGAAAGTCGCTTTTACAAGATGACCAGTAATTACCCGCCCGAAAAAGTCGCCGCGGCTATCTTGAAAGGGGTGGCAAAAAGAAAGAGAGAGCTTACCCTGCCGCGTCACATGCATTTTACTGTCCTGCTTCATGCCTTGTTCCCCAACCTGGTGGAAAACATCACAGGGCATCTGCTGGGCGGCTGGCCACGGTACGACCAGCCGTGGGAACCTTAAATCTGTCTTAGAACCATTTCATTTTCCTCCTTGCACATTATTTATGTAATAATTATTTCCGGGGAAATGAAATCACACCAGGTCAAAAGCCTTAGCTTTAAAATAATTACATGTTAATCGAACAGGAGGTTATTTTATGAATCAGCTAAATGAGAATATTAAAATATTGGCCGACTTACTGGAAAAAAGTAATTATACAGTTGCTTTAACAGGAGCTGGTATGGCAGACGAGACAGATGATACTAAATTTCCCAATCCGGGCAGCGGAATGTGGACGATGCTTGATCCTGACGATTTTACAATTCAAAGATTCAAAGAAAGTCCGAATACATTTTTTGAAACAGGTGCACCATTCTTCAGCATGCTTGAAGAAGTCCAACCGGGCAAAGCACATAAAATTCTGGCTGAGCTTGAATCCCGGGGCCTGGTTAAAACGATAATCACCAAAAACATAGACGGCTTACACCAGGAAGCCGGTTCAAAAAATGTTCTGGAAATATACGGCACCATGAAAAGCGCCAGTTGCGTGCAGTGTCAAATGCAGGTAGATACAGAAGATATAGCTGAAGAAATTGAGAAAGGCGCTCCGCCGCTTTGCCCCAAGTGCGGTGAAAACCTTAAGCCGGATGTGGTTCTTTTTGGCGAACCGCTTTCACATGACTACCACGCGGCAAAAAAAGAAATAAGCCGGGCCGACCTGGTCATTGTCACCGGGACAAACATCATTACTTCACCGACCAGGGATCTGCTTGCAGAAAACGAAAATCTGGCCATTATTAACACTAACCCTACTTCACATGACAGTAAGGCAAAGGTTGTAATTACTGATAACCCGGGCAGCGCTTTGAAATTGCTGCTTGAGGAACTGGATAGACGATAGCATTAAACAGTTTATATAAGCCTCTTTTATTTTAATTATTGCTGATGAATGATACGGCCGCCGACTATGGTCATAACAGCATGAATATTTTTCAGCTGATGCGGTTCCGTGTTATGGGGATTTTCTGATAGTACTGCAAGATCTGCCAGCATACCGGGAGCAATAGTTCCCTTTACATTTTCTTCGAAGTACTGGTAAGCGCCATTTACGGTATAACACTTCAGCATGTCATCAAGCTGTAAACTCTCCTCCGGCAAAAAACCTCCTTCCGGCTCCCCCTCCAGGGTTCTACGGGTCACCGCCGCCTGGATCGACGCAAAGGGTGCTGCGTCTTCCACCGGTGCATCTGAACTGCCAGCCAGCAGTAAACCTTTATCTTTGATCATGGTTTTCCATATATATGCCCTCTTCATTCTCTCCGGCCCCAGTCTCTTTTCCAGCCAGCGGTAATCGCTTGAGAGAAAGCCGGGTTGTATATCCACGCCAATCTTATACTTCTGCAGAATATCAAGAATAACTTCATCCACTACTGAAGCGTGGACCATCCTGTGCCGGAGAACATTCTTTTCATCTCCCAAAGATTTTACCGTCCGGATACTGTGTTCAGCAGCCTGGTCCCCTATAGCGTGAAAAGCACACTGGTAGCCATTTTTATGAGCCTTTCTTGAGATTTCTTCAAGTTCTGCAACATCCATTACCGGCATACCAAAGTTCCCGGGATCATCACAGTATTCATTTTTCAAAAGAGCGGTCCTCCCGCCGAGGGACCCATCCAGGAAAAACTTGATATAGCCCTGCCGGAAAAAAGGATCTCCCGCTAAAAAATCAATCTTGTTTTCCAGCAAATAATCAAGCAGTTCACATTCCGCGCCAAGTATTATTCTAAGCGGATAACCTTCCTCTCGAAGCACTTCCCGGTAACTGTCCATCAACCGGGCATAATGGTTGGGATCCTTTATTCCTATAGCCATGGAGTGTGCAGTAGTAATTCCGTTTTCTGCCATATACCATATAGCTGCCCTGATAGCTTCTTGCTCCATTTTTGCATCCCGGTTAATAATATCGTAAATCGGATCGCCTGCTTTTTCAGCCAAGATACCCGTTAACCTGCCTTCCTGATCACGATAAACAGCTCCACCCTGCACTGGAGCACGGCTACTCTCCAGCCCCGACATCTGCAGGGCAGGGGTATTGGCAGCAAAAACATGAGTACAAACCCGGATCAAAAATACCGGATTGCAAGGGGCGGCCTGATCTAAATCCCACCTGTTTGGGGGAACCGGTATCGGAAATTCGCTCTCATCCCATCCCCTGCCTATAATCCATTCTCCCGGCCGTTTATTCTCTGCAGTTTTTTTTACTCGAAGCTTAATATCATCAATCCCGCTCGCGCCCTTCAAATCCAGCTGGGTCTTCAAATATCCCGTTTGTAGAAGGTGAACATGACTGTCAATAATCCCCGGCATAATCACCTTTCCTTCTAAATCAACCACTTCACAACGCCTGTCTTCGTTCCTTAAACTCCGGTAATCGCCTACCGCACTGATCAGACCATCTTTTAATAAGATACTTTCGACAGATAGCTTGCCACCGCCGGCTTTATTTGATTTTATTCGCCTTCCGGGATCAAGAATTAAGCAGTTAGTCAGTAATATTGGCTTAATCTGCATCGATATTCCTCTCCTAAAATTGAAATCAGCGGTAGTTAAACCTGCCATTACCAGGCTTCATCATTTCTCCGCCCCTGGTATTCATATTATCACATTAAGGCTGCTGCATATCACAAAACCTGCAGAACGCGTAACACTGAGTGGGAAAATTGAATGCTAAAGTTTTTTGAAATGTATTTTTTTTCTGCTAAATACATGCTATAATAAATTGCCTGAGGCTGGATGGACGACTATACGTGAAGGGAGGTGAAACAAATGAAAAAGATAGGACTTTTGGGATGGATACTAATCGGGTTCCTGCTGGGTATAATTGTCGGCGCTATTTTTGGCGAAGCCGCAACTCCCTTAAGGGTGTTAGGTGATATCCTGGTTCGCCTGCTTTCCATGCTGGTAGTACCTCTGGTAATTACTACACTTTCAGTTGGTGTTGCAAATATTAGCGGGATCAAGATGGGCCGGATGCTGGGAAAAACACTTTTATTTTACTATATTACCGGCATCATCGGTCTGATTATTGCGCTTTTCTTTGCTAATCTCTTTAATGTAGGTATAGGCATGGAAATTGGAGAATTGGCCGAAATTGAGTATGTTCCTCCGCCGGACTTTCTTGAAGTGCTTGTCAATATCATTCCCAGAAATATCTTCGCCGCCATGGTAGAAATGACCATGCTGCAAATCGTTTTCTTCGCAATAATTTTTGGTTTCGCAATGAATTTGGCCGGCAAAGCTTCGGAATCTGTATTTAATGTGCTGGAATCTGCTTCCCAGGTAATGTTCAAGGTTGTACAGATAGTCCTTTACTATGCACCAATTGGCGTTTTTGGGCTTATAGCCTGGACAGTAGGGAATTACGGCTTAGCGGTGCTGCAACCTTTCGCCGGACTGATCG
>SKZS01000194.1 GCA_007127255.1 Syntrophomonadaceae bacterium
CCTTTTCGCGCGGCAGACAGGGAACTCTTACTATTAAAGGAAAAAACTGATATTATTATTGTCGACTTTCATGCTGAAGCAACTTCGGAAAAGCAGGCCATGGGCTGGTATTTGGACGGCAGGGTAAGCGCAGTCATTGGTACGCACAGTCATGTTCAGACAGCAGATCAAAGAATTTTACCAAAAAAGACGGCTTATATAACCGACGCAGGAATGACGGGTTTGTATAATTCCATTTTGGGAGTAGACATAGAAGGCCCGTTACAGCGTTTTCTCACCCAGATGCCGCATAAACTGTCTATCTCAGAAGGCAAAAAGGTTTTTAATGGTATTGTTATAGATATAGATGAAAAAAACGGAAAGGCAAACAATATTAAGCGAGTGTATGATATAATATAGCTATAAGTATCATAATTCATATAATTCTGGCAGGAATTTGATGGAGAAAAGCGAATATATTAGGAAAATCCGCAAAGGAGGCATAAATTAATGGAAGTATTAAAGGTCTCAGCAAAATCTAACCCCAATTCCGTTGCAGGAGCGCTTGCAGGAGTTCTCCGGGAGCGAGGAGGAGCGGAAATTCAGACAATAGGGGCCGGCGCTTTGAATCAGGCAGTAAAAGCGGTCGCAATAGCGAGAGGATTCGTCGCTCCGGGTGGTATCGATTTAATCTGTATCCCAGCCTTTACGGATATCGAGATTGATGGTGAAGAAAGAACAGCAATAAAGCTGATTATTGAACCACGTTGATAATATCGGCAACTGACAGTAAACTCAATTTGTGGGCCCTCTTTACAACCGCTTGTAGAGGGTTTTTTTATGATTAGGAGAGAGGTTAGTGATTGAACAGAAAAAGGTTGATTTTCACATGCACAGCAATGCTTCTGACGGTCTGTTCACCCCCCGGGAATTGATTCAAATAGCAGCAGATGCCGGCCTTGCCGCTGTCGGTCTAACTGATCATGATACAGTATCAGGTCTGCCTGAAGCATTTAAAGCCGCTTCTACAATGGGTATGGAGCTTATACCCGGGGTAGAGATAAGTGTTTTGGACGAAAGCCTGGAAATACATATTCTCGGATATTACCCGGTCCATTGTGAAGAGTTAGAAGCTATCCTGGAGGATATAAGACAGGAAAGATTTAGGCGTATGGATTCAATTGTTAGTAAACTTATGGCACTTGGCTTCAAATTAAGGCCTGAAGAAGTTTTGGCTGAAGCAGGTGATGCCGCTCCGGGAAGGATGCATCTTGCCAGGCTTTTACTTAAAAAGAAATATGTTCACACCATGGCAGAAGCATTTACCCATTACCTGGGTCACAGCCGCCCTGCATATGTCCCGCGTCAAATGATGAGTATAGAAGAGGGTATGAATGTTTTGCTGGAAGTTGGGGCTATACCCGTAGTAGCGCATCCGGGGGGAAAAGTTAAGAATGATACAATTGAAAAGCTAATATCCCTGGGTTTAAAAGGAATTGAGGTCTACCATCCCGATCACAGCAAGGCCGTGGTTAAATACTACAAAAATCTGGCTGCCGAAAAAGGTTTGCACATTACAGGTGGTTCAGATTTTCATGGCGAAAATGTAATGCAGCCGGTTTATCGGGCAAATCATGCTGTTTCATATTCCTACCTGGAGAAAATTAAAGAGTTGAGAAAAAGTAATTGATTAAGAACGTTGAATGACCGGCATTATTGCTTTTATTTATATCAAGAAAGTGTTAAAATCTATAATATATTTTCCGGGAGGAGTTATAGAAAATGCAGGGTTTCGATTTCGCTTTACAGGTTATGGTTATAGGTTTTTCGGTAGTGATAATTACCCTGGCCGGACTTTATGGAATATTATTAGTGTTTGCAAAGATATTTTACAAAAATGATCGGCATAAAGTACCAGGACCTTTCACCGGGAATAACACAACAGGTGAAGAGCTTGCAGCAGAGCAGGAACGGCGCAAAACTGCCGCCATTGTAGCGGCAGTAAATCAATATATAGTAGAAAGTGAAGGCCTAAAGGCCGGAAACAGGTTCAAAGCTGCAGTTCAGGCCTCGTATCAATCTGCCGGCGACAGCTGGCACCTGGTCGGTAGAAGAGGGCTGCTTGAAAGCAGAGCGGTTATAGAAAATATTAGGAGGAAGAGACGTGAAAACTTATAAAGTAACTGTCGACGGTCATGCGTTTACTGTTCAGGTTGAAGAGGTTGATGAAGACAGTGCCCCGGTTATTCCTGAGAAAACAGAAAATAAGAGCTCGCCTGCAGCAGGTGCGCAAACTAAGCCTGAGCCTTTAAAAGTTGAAAAAGAGGCAGCTGCCCCGGTAAATAATCAGGCTGGAGCAACTCCAAAAGCTGGTGCAGGCGGATCAAGTGTTAAAGCTCCTATGCCGGGTTCTGTCCTTGAAGTTATGGTTAATGTTGGAGACAATATCAAAGACGGCGATGTTTTAATAGTTTTAGAAGCGATGAAAATGGAAAATGAGCTTACCGCATCTCAGGCAGGGACGGTAGCGGAAATTCTGGTTAAAAAAGGCGACACTGTCAATAGCGGGGACCCCTTAATAGTACTTAAATAACTAAACTATACTGAAAGAGAACTGAAAGGGGTTGAGCTTGGTTGTTAGATATGCTCCAGGATTTCATCCATAGCACCGGTTACCTTAACCTGCAGGCAAATGATCTAATCATGCTGCTGATTGCCTGTGGGCTGCTTTATTTGGGTATAGCAAAAAAGTATGAGCCATTACTGCTGGTTCCAATTAGCTTCGGTATGCTTTTGGTTAACCTGCCCCTTGGCGGATTGATGACCCCCGAGATTGGAACCGATCCGGGCGGACTGCTTTATTATCTCTCCTTAGGCCTGGAACTGGGTATCTATCCGCCACTTATTTTTTTAGGAGTCGGAGCGATGACAGATTTTGGTCCCCTTATTGCCAACCCGATTACCATATTGCTCGGGGCAGCGGCGCAATTTGGTATTTTTCTCACCTTTATCGGGGCTATTATGCTGGGCTTTTCCGCTCCACAGGCTGGCGCTATCGGTATCATTGGTGGAGCAGACGGACCTACCGCCATATTTCTGGCCAGCCGCCTGGCCCCGGAACTGCTTGGTTCTATTGCAATAGCAGCTTACTCTTACATGGCCCTGGTTCCAATTATACAGCCACCAATTATGCGGCTGCTGACAAATAAAAAGGAGCGGCAGGTAGTAATGGAGCAGTTAAGACCTGTATCAAAGATTGAAAAAATTTTCTTTCCCATTATTGTTATTATTCTTACCGGGCTGCTGCTTCCGGCAGCTTTACCCCTGTTGGGAATGCTGATGTTCGGCAACCTGATCAAGGAAAGCGGAGTGACCGATCGTTTAAGTAAGGCAGCCCAGAACGAATTAAATAATATTGTGGTGATCTTTTTGGGCCTGACAGTCGGGGCCAAGGCAACTGCTGCTTATTTTTTGACCCCTGACACCATCAAAATTATTGTCCTTGGCTTAGCGGCGTTTGCTTTTGGTACAGCAACGGGGGTTTTAATGGGTAAATTGCTTTATTTCATAACGGGAGGTAAGATCAATCCATTGATTGGCTCAGCAGGCGTTTCTGCTGTCCCCATGGCGGCCCGGGTTTCTCAGGCTGTCGGTAAAGAAGAAAACCCAAACAATTATCTATTGATGCATGCCATGGGTCCTAATGTGGCCGGTGTAATTGGTTCTGCAGTAGCAGCGGGAATATTACTATCGATCCTGCTCTAGCCTGGAAAGAGGTGTTCATGTGTCTGATGTACGAGTAAGATTTGCGCCGAGTCCAACCGGGGAGCTTCACATTGGTGGGGCACGGACTGCTTTATTCAACCTTATGCATGTAAGATCGCAGGGAGGGACATTTGTTTTGCGAATTGACGACACTGACCTTGAAAGGTCACGTGTTGACTATATTGACAGGTTATTCGCATCCCTGAAATGGCTGGGCTTTGATTGGGATGAAGGACCGTATTACCAGTCCAGGCGCCTTGAAGAGTACAGACGCGAAGCTGAGCGGCTTCTGGCCGAAAATAAAGCTTATCGCTGCTACTGTTCAATGGAAGAACTTACTGCCGGCCGCGATACAGCCCGAAAAGAAAACAAGGCTTATCTTTATCCCGGCAGATGCAGGGTTTTATCCCCCCAGGCCGAAGAAGCTTTTCGCAGGGAAGGGAGGGAGGCTGTTATCAGGCTGCTTACTCCTGATCGGGGCACAACCGTAGTTAATGATCTGGTCAGGGGTGAAGTGATCTTTGATAATGAAATGCTGGATGACTTTATTATTATCAAGTCAAATGGCCTGCCGACGTATAACTTTGCCAGTGTTGTAGATGACCTGCAGATGAAAATAACCGACGTTATTCGCGGAGAAGAGCATCTTTCCAACACCCCGCGCCAGCAATTATGTGCCGAGGCACTGGGTTGTGAACTGCCGCGTTTTGCCCATGTTCCGATGATCCTCGCTCCGGATCGCAGTAAACTCAGTAAACGTCACGGAGCCACTTCCGTAGAAGAATTTTATAACGATGGTTACCTGCCCGAGGCCCTGGTTAACTATATAGCCCTGTTAGGATGGTCGCCCGGTGAAGACAGGGAAATCCTTACCCTTGAAGAAATGATACAGTCATTCAACCTGTTGCGAGTAAACAAAACTGCGGCAATTTAC
Source organism: Syntrophomonadaceae bacterium (assembly GCA_007127255.1). Taxonomy (GTDB): domain Bacteria; phylum Bacillota; class Dethiobacteria; order DTU022; family DTU022; genus T3SED10-7. The sequence continues at coordinate 4,679 of SKZS01000194.1, forward strand.
GATGTTAGCAAACTATCCTGGATGAACGGGCATTATATCCGTGAATATGAACCCGACAGACTGGCGGCTGCAGCGCTTCCGTTTTTTATAAAGAAGGGTTTGATAAAAAACGAGGAATTGTCTGAGACTGAATACAGCTACCTAAAGCAGGTGACAGCTGCGGTCAGGGAAAGAGCAAAGACCCTGGTAGAATTAACCGAGGCAGCTGAATATTTTTACCTGGATCAATTCGACTATGATCCAAAAGGAGTTCAAAAAGCTTTTAAAAAAGAAGGCACAAAAGAACTTTTACATTTAGTAAAGGAAGAACTTAGCTTGCTGGAACCTTTTGATATGGATTCCACGGAAAAACTTTTCCACTCACTTTGTGAAAAAACCGGTCACTCTTTTGGCAAGCTTATCCAGCCAACCCGCCTTGCGATTACCGGACGCCTGGGGGGACCCGGATTATTTGAAATTATGGATCTTCTGGGGAAAGAAAAGACGATCGCCCGGATTGAAAGAGCGATCGCTTATATTGAAGATTCAAGCTAGTATCACAGGCTATGATGATAGATACTTGTATCCACAGGTCACTTGTTATTTTTCTCTTTCTTTTGCGCTTCCTTTTCGTCATAGCCTCTTTTGAGGTTGAAGAACAATACGAAAAAAATCGCTATCAGAATCAGTCCAATAACTAAATTAAGCATATCAAGCCCCCTTAACGTTATCTTTTAAAAGAAACCAGCCCGCACTTCAGGCTAGATTATACTGAAATACTCTATTTATGGCAAGATAACTTTACTAAAAACAGTGAATTACAGCATGTTGCTGCCGTTGTTACGCTTATTGCGTTATTTTCTGTACGGCTTCCATATCCGGGTGGCATAGGCTCCGTCGTCGATCAAATCCTGATAGACCTCTAGCATTTGCTCTGCACAATAGGTCGATGATACGAGGGCAGCATTTTTGTAAGCCTTTTTACTCATCCTGTCATAGAGCTTTCTGTCCTGCAGCAGGGAGAGTATTGCGTCAGTAAAGGCCGAAATAGATGGATCGGTTAAAATGCCGTCTTCACCATGCTCAACCATTTCTGCAGGGCCAAAAGCGCGGATTGCTACAGTAGGTAAACCGGTGGCTTTTGCTTCGCCTATGACAAGACCCTGTGTTTCTGTTACAGAAGGAAATACGAATAAATCTGCACTGGCATAGCAGTGGACAATCGTTTGGCGAGGCAGGACACCGGTGAAGGTAATTTTATCTTCAAGGCCCATTTGCCGGCTCATTTTTTGTAGGTAGCTTTCCTGGGGGCCCTTGCCGACCAGGACCAGGTGAGTGGTCGGATCTGTTTCCTGTACTATTTGGAAAGACTTCATTAAGAATGTTACATTTTTTTCTTTGCCCAGCCGTCCGACAAATAAAAGAACTTTTTCTTCCGGCTTTATCCCGTGGTTTTCCCGCAACCAGTTGCGATCCAGGTTTTTGAATTCTTCAAGATCCACACCGGTGGGTATATTAACCAACGGAGCTTCTACACCAAGTCGTCGCAAATAATTGACAACCAGTTGTGAAGGAGTAACGACCATGTTGCAGCGATTGCAAAAATTCCGGGCAATATTCTGGACAACCTGTTTCGAGGTTTTTTCCGCAAAAGGAAAGTAATGGACATATTGATCATAAAGGGTGTGGAAAGTAAACACAAGAGGCAGCTTAAAACGTCTTGCCGCCCTTGCTCCCA
>SKZS01000084.1 GCA_007127255.1 Syntrophomonadaceae bacterium
GGGTGCTGATTGACACAGGTGCCCTGGTTGGAGCGTTTAAACTTTTGTAAGGTGTAAATATCAAGCCCGCCTTCAAAACCGGGACGCCTTTCTGCTTCGAAACGCTCCCTGGTACGGCCGTTAATATTAAAATTTTGGCCTTCATCCTCATCATCGCGGCGAATAATTATTTCATTGCTGGTAACACGCACAACCTCGCCGTCAGTGAGACAGACAGCTACAGCTCCCGAATCAAGAGCAGCTTTCGATTCAAGCCCTGTTCCTACAAAAGGAGCTTCCGTCTTAAGAAGAGGGACTGCCTGGCGCTGCATATTCGCGCCCATCAGGGCACGGTTTGCATCATCATTTTCGAGGAAAGGAATCAATGCCGTTGCTACACTGACCAGCTGCTTGGGTGAAACATCCATAAAATCAACTTCGTTGGGATGACGCATAACTGTATCGTAGTAATAACGACATGTGACGCGATTATTGACGAAATAACCCTTTTCATCAAGAATAGCATTTGCCTGGGCAATAACGAAACGGTCTTCGTCATCTGCTGTCAGATAGACAATTTCCGAAGTAACCCGTCCTTCTTTTTTGTCAACTCGCTGATAAGGAGTTTCAATGAAGCCGTATTCATTAATCCGCGCATAAGTGCCAAGCGAACCAATCAGGCCGATATTTGGACCTTCTGGAGTCTCGATTGGACAAATTCGACCATAGTGCGAGTGATGGACGTCACGGACTTCAAAGCCAGCCCTTTCCCGGCTTAGCCCACCGGGGCCAAGGGCGCTAAGGCGGCGCTTATGGGTTAGTTCAGCCAGCGGATTGGTTTGATCCATAAACTGGGACAGCTGGCTGCTGCCAAAAAACTCCTTGATTGAAGCTATTACAGGTCGGATATTGATAAGAGCCTGTGGTGTAATCGCCTCAACATCCTGAATGGTCATCCTCTCGCGAACGACTCTTTCCATACGAGACAGACCAATCCGAAACTGGTTTTGTAAAAGTTCGCCAACACTGCGCAAACGACGGTTACCAAGATGGTCGATGTCGTCAATGTGACCGATACCTTCGAAGAGGTTTAAAATGTAATTGATTGTCGCAATTATATCTAAAGAGACCAAATGCCTGGTTGAAAGATCAACGTTTCCGTTACTGATTACAAGGTGGTCTTTCTCCCGATGCCTGATCTTAACCCGCTGAATATTATGCTCTTCAATAATCCGGGCGGTGTCTTCATCAACGACTGTTCCTGCAGGATAAAGAACTGTTCCACTTACAGGATCCTTGATATCCTCTGACAGCTCCTGACCAAAAAGTCGGTTTGTCATCGACAGCTTCTTGTTAGCCTTATACCTGCCAACCCGCGCAAAATCATAGCGTTTACCATCAAAGAAAAGCGACTCAAACAGCGAGCGGGCATTTTCTACATTTAAAGGCTCACCGGGACGCAGGCGCTTATAAATCTCGAGCAGCGCTGAATCGACAGTATCAGTATGATCTTTGTCCAGGATATCAACAAGCCGGGGATCATGATTTAAAAGCTCGTTTATCTCTTCATCGCTTCCGTAACCGATAGCACGCAGCAAAACAGTTACAGGGATTTTTCTGGTCCTGTCAACTCTCACATATAATCCTTCGTTGACATCGGTTTCAAATTCAAGCCATGTACCGCGGTTCGGGATTATGGTGGCGCTGATCAATTCTTTACCGGTGCTGCCGGTTGGGTCGGGCTGCTTCTTAAAATAAACACCCGGAGACCTGACCAGCTGACTGACAATAACCCTTTCGGCACCATTAATAACAAAGGTCCCATTCTCGGTCATCATCGGGAAATCGCCCATAAAAACTTCCTGTTCTTTGACTTCACCGGTTTCCTGGTTAATCAGCCGCACTCTTACCTTTAAGGGAACAGCGTATGTAGCATCACGCTCCTTACAGTCTTCGACCGAATATTTAGGTTCACCAAGCGAATAATCATAGAACTCCAGGACCAGGTTTCCCGTAAAATCCTGGATTGGTGAAAAATCTTCGAATATTTCTTTCAGACCCTGGTTAAGAAACCACTCAAACGAACTGCGCTGTACTTCAATCAGATTCGGCAGGTCGAGCACTTCGGTAATCCTTGCATAAGAACGACGTTTACTTATGCCTGCAGCAGCACTGATGGACATTAAAAAAAATCACTCCCCTGACACCTGATTTATGATTAAAAACCGTATTAAAACAGGAAAAAATCAATTTTGAAGCTAGTAACCTTAGTTGCTCCTATAATGGGTATGTCATTAATGAGAAGGCTAATCGAATCATTCTAAAATTGCACATAGTTGTAGTTCTAGACATCTTTAAATTTTATCATAAGGGTTTTGTTGTGTCAACGGATAAAATAAATATTTTTACAGCAACTAAAGCGGGACTGCCGATTGACAGCAGTCCCGCCTGACAATAACTTTCCTTTTTGTATCTCTACTTCAGTTCAATAGCACCGCCGGCTTCTTCAATTTTTGCCTTGGTAGCTTCAGCTTCTTCCTTATTCACTTTTTCCTGAACTTTGCCGGGAACTTCATCAACAAGGGCTTTTGCTTCTTTAAGACCCAGACCGGTAATCTCACGAACAACCTTGATTACCTGAATCTTTTTCTCCCCAGCCGAAGTAAGAACTACATCAAACTCATCTTTTTCTTCTTCCTCAGCAGCGGCAGCGGCAGGCGCTGCAGCAGCAGCTACCGGAGCGGCAGCAGTAACGCCGAATTCCTCCTCCAATGCTTTGACCAATTCGGATAACTCGAGAACTGTCATCCCTTTGACTAATTCCATAATTTCGCTTACTTTGTTATCACTTTTTGCTTTTGCCATTTCATTTAAACTCCTTTATAAATATTTTAGATAATGTTCTTTTAAAATCAGGCGCTTTCTTTCTGCCGGCGGACTGCGTCAAAAGCGCAGACCAGGCTGCGCATATTGCCGTGCAGCACCCCAACCAGGCCTGTTATTGGAGCCTGGAAACCACCAACAACCTTGGCCAACAAGACCTCGCGAGACGGAATATCACCCAGAGCTTCTATTGCTTCAGGGTCCAGTAATTGGCCGGAAAGTATGCCGCCTTTAATTTCCAAGGCACTGTTTTCTTTGATAAATTCCTTAAAAACCCTGGCTGCAGCAACCGGATCAGCACTTGAATAAGCTATTGCAACAGGACCTTCAAAATAACCTTCCAGTTCCTCAACGCCTGCTTCACGGCAGGCCAGCCGATTCATGGTGTTCTTAGTTATCTTATAGCGGCAATCTTCTTTTCTTAATTCACCGCGCAGCTTATTAATCGACTGTACATTTAAACCCCTGTAGTCAGTAATTACAACCAGTTCTGCCTGTTTAAGCTCTTCTGTAATCTCTTTCAACATTTTTTCCTTTGCTTCCCTGGTAATCAAATAATTCACCTCCTCCTGGCAAAAATACTAATGTGCAAATAAATAACGGGGTTCTCCGCAGACAGAAAACCCCGTTGCAACCATAAATAAAGCGGTTGAAACTAAAAAAGTTTTTCCTGGACAGGCGGCCTCTTCAGGCCATTAAACAAGATGTGCCCGGCGTCTACGGAAAAGCGATATTTAAATTTGAACTTAGTCCTCTTTAACCAACCATCCTCTGTGTTTTATAAGTGCAATCAGAACCGCTTTACCAATTCCCAGATGATCCTTGTTTCGGTTCTTTTACATTATTGCCAATCATTATTAACTTCTGACCTAGCCGCTTTGAACTTTAGCTTCCGCACCGGCAGTCGTTTTAATGCCAGGGCCCATGGTGGTGCTAACGGTAATACTCCTGATATACTGTCCCTTTGTTGTAGTGGGACGGGCTTTAATAAGGGCCTCCATGATGGCATTAAAGTTCTCTACCAGTTGTTCGTGACTGAACGAAACTTTGCCAATCGGGACGTGGACGTTACCTGCTTTATCGGTTCTGTATTCAACTTTACCGGCCTTGATATCGTTTACAGCTTTTTCAATATCAAATGTTACTGTTCCGCTCTTTGGGTTGGGCATTAATCCGCGCGGGCCAAGTACCTTGCCCAGCTTTCCAACGGATCCCATCATGTCAGGAGTAGCTACGGCTACATCAAAATCAAGCCAGCCTTCCTGAACTTTGGCGACCAGTTCATCTGAACCGGCATGATCGGCGCCGGCATTTTCAGCTTCTCTTATTTTTTCACCCTTGGCAAAGACTACAACTCGAACAGTTTTGCCGGTACCGTGAGGCAAAACTACCGAACCACGAACCTGCTGATCGGCATGCTTGGGGTTCACACCCAGGCGGACAGCCAGTTCCACTGTTTCATCAAATGAACGACTGCTCATTTCCTTGATGAAGCGCAGGGCTTCTTCAGGTTCATACTTTGTTTCACGATCGAACAGTTTACGAGCTTCTTCGTATTTTTTCCCTCTTTTAGGCATTACTGATTTAACCTCCCGTGGTCAGCGAGCTAAAAGCTCTCCCACTTTATTTAAAAGCTCTTGCCAGAAAAATTGCTATCCTTCAACAACGATACCCATACTGCGAGCAGTACCTTCGATTATTTTTGCTGCCGAGTCGATATCGTAGGCATTCAAATCTTCCATTTTTTGCGAGGCAATTTCTTTTACCTTATCTCTTGAAATCGTCGCCACTTTAACCCTGTTTGGTTCACCTGAAGCGGTTTCCAGGCCGGCCGCCTTTTTCAACAATACGGCAGCCGGAGGGGTTTTAGTGATAAAAGAAAAGGAACGATCTTCATATACAGTCAATTCAACAGGAATAATCAAACCGCCGGACGAAGCGGTTCGTTCATTAAATTCTTTACAGAAAGCCATAATATTAACACCGTGCTGCCCGAGTGCAGGACCGACTGGGGGCGCTGGTGTAGCTTTGCCACCCGGTATCTGTAATTTTGTTATCCCAATCACTTTTTTCTTAGCCATTAAACAAACCTCCTGACTGTAAACGGACCTTTGATAGGTCGTACAGCGCTGATTAAAATTTAATCACCTGGTGGAACTCAAGTTCAACCGGTGTTTCGCGTCCAAACATCGATACAGATACTTTAACGGTGCCTTTCTCCGGGTTTATCTCTTCTACTTTACCCTCGAAATTTTTGAAAGGACCACTGACAACACGGACAACCTGGTTAATATCAAAATCAATTCGCGGTTTGCCTTCCACAACGCCAACCTGGCGAAGTATATGAGTTATCTCTTTTTCACTTAACGGCACCGGTTTGGAACCTGGACCAACGAAACCTGTAACTCCGGGAGTATTGCGCACCACATACCAGGAATCATCGTCGATCACCATTTCGACTAAAACATATCCGGGAAAAACCTTTTTTTCCACGGTCCTTTTCTGACCACTGCGGCTGGTAATTTCCTTCTCCGTAGGCACCATAATTCGAAAGATCTTGTCTTTCATATCCATTGAATCAACACGGCGCTCCAGGTTGGTTTTTACCCGTTTTTCATAGCCGGCATATGTATGTATAACATACCAGTCTTTTTTTACAGAACTTTCTTCTGTTTCGTCTTCGGTTTCGGCTTCAGTTTCAGCTTCGGTTCCATTTGTTATTTCTTTTTCATTCTCATCTTCAAAGCCGCTGCCGAGACCATTGCCAGTTCCGGATTCAGTTTCAATACTCATAGCAAGGGAGATGCATTTACTCTCCCGGTCACACTCCTTCTAAAGCCTTTTTACCGGCAGATTAGCGAATGACCAGCTGTAGAATGGCCAAAAACACACTGTCAAGAACCCAAAAGAACACAGCGAAAACGACCACCGCCGACAAAACAATACTGGTAAAAACGGTAAACTCCCGTTTTGTCGGCCAGTTTACCTTCTTTAGCTCGACCCTGACTTCATGCAAAAACTTTCTGATTCGCTTAAAAAAAAGCATTTAATAATTACCTCTTCCCGTGAATCTTTTGAGATTAGCCTGAATCCTGACCTTAATGCCTGCTCAAATCTGCACTATTTACTTGGTTTCTTTATGCAGGGTATGGTCCTTGCAGCGGCTGCAGTATTTTTTCATCTCCAGACGGTCCGGATTATTCTTCTTGTTCTTGCGGGACGTATAGTTCCGCTCCTGGCATTCTGCACAGGCTAAATGAACTGTCACTCGCATTTACTTCTTCCACCTGCCTCTTAAACTCATAGGTAACAACTTATCACATTTTGTTCCGAAATGTCAATATATTAGAAGCTGCGGGCACGGCACGCCGTGCCCCTACAATTTTTACTGTTAACCTAAACCATTAAGATTAAACGATATGATTCTGTTTTATGCGGGCACGGCACGCCGTGCCCCTACAATTTTTACTGTTA
>SKZS01000112.1 GCA_007127255.1 Syntrophomonadaceae bacterium
CCAACGATAGAATTGGCATAAGTTTTATTAAATCTAATTTGGCCTTCTTGTAAACTCTGCAAAACCACTTTTAAATTGACAGGATCCAGTCTTGCTGACTTAACTAGATCACCGGTCAATACAGCATAACAGGCCTGATTATTATCAGCAATCAACTGAACATCTCCTTTAAACCCTGAGTAAGTACTTGTCTAACTAATTCTACTAGAACCAAATCTATCCTTCACATGTCGCTAAAAACCCTGGCCTTGTATAAAATATTTTCTTAAGCACTTATCCTCGACTCTTATGCTTTTCTATATATCTTAACTCATCAATAAAATAATCAGTATCTATTTTTTTGATTGTATAGCTGGAAACTATGGAAACTCCCAAATCATAACCAATCATTATTTTAATATTCCCAACACAAAAGAACCGTCCCTCTGTACTACAGCTGAGCTAAACTCAAAAAATAAACAAAACCACTACCAGTGATGCTTAAAAAAGTTCGCCTCCTCTACATATGGTGAAGTCAGTGTTTCCAAATGGTTTATTTCCTCTTCCGTAAAAGGTTTAAAATCTTTGGCGATGCGCACATTCTCTTCTATCTCAGCCATGGTTGAAATGCCAATTATAGCTGTGCTGACCGGGTGGGTTAGTGTATAACCGAAGGCCTGCTCCATTGTTGCAATGCCTTCTTTACGGAAGATACGACCCACCGCTGTCACCTTCATCGCTATAACACCCAGATTCTGTCTGAGCGCTTCTGGCAGCAGCTCTTGCTTGAAGGATCGGTAATGAGGGTCGCCTGCATTCAGGGAAAAAAGTAGACAATCAAACGAATATTCTTTAATAGCCTGTAAAAGCAGAGCCGGATCCTTGTGGCCGGTTATCCCCATATTAAGAATTACCTTCTCGCTTTTCAACTGTTCCAGGGCTTTAATAGCCCCACCTTCAGCCAAAACCTGCTTTAAATCTTCCCTGATTTGCATATCATGAAGCTGGTATAAATCAAGGTAGTCAGTTTTTAAACGAGCGAGACTTTTTTCCACCTGGCGCATTGTCCCATCGTAACTGCGTTCTCCCGTCTTTGTCGCCAGAAAAACCTCTTTGCGACGATAGGTCATTACCCGGCCGATATTGCTTTCACTGCCCCCCATTCCGTATGCAGGGGCTGTATCGATGTAATTTACCCCCAGATCAAGAGCCCGGTTTACTATTGCTTCAGCTTCAGCAGGGTGATTACTGCGTTCGACAGCCGATTCGCCGCCGAGGCTGAAGATTGAAACTAAGTAGCCGGTTTTGCCCAATTTCCTCTTCTGCATCGCTCTTGCACCTCCACTTTTACTGATACTTACCCACTCGGTCTACTACAACCTAACAGTGTATAGTTGCTGATTTAACACAAAAGAACCGTCCCTCTGTGTTACAATCCTAGGTCCTTAACGAACTATTCATTCAGGTTCTTTTCTTGTCACCTCAGATAATTTATCAAAATCACGGTCATAAGAATAGATTTCGCACTGGCCGCGCTCCTTCATTTGCGCCGCTATAAAAGCATCAGTCCAGTCAATATTCATCTGTGTATAAATTGCAAGAGCTGATAACACTTGCCCTTTACTTGAACAGAACAGACCCTCTACTGCCAGAATTGGCGTAATTATATCCCTGATTTTGTTTTTTTCAACCCGGTAGAATTTCTCTAAGGTCCATACAATATCTGCAATTGCCAGGTCAGGCAAAAAAACTTCTTCCTGACCGGCTTCAACTCTTTGTAAAAGCGCCTCACAGGCAGCTGCCTTATCAGGAAGATCATTTGTTAAAAACCTCAAAATAATATTAGCATCAATCACTCTTGGGTTTTTCACCAGCAAGTTCCTCCATTGTTTGATGCCTGATCTTCTTGAAATCCTGTTCGCCGTCTACAGCTACAACCCCTCTTAAACTTGACACTGGCTCTTTTATTGGAGTCAGATATACACCTTCACCATCTTCAACTATGCTCAGGTACATACCCGGCTCTGTTTTTAAATGCTTGCGAATAGCAGCTGGCAGAGTGATCTGACCTTTTGATGAAATTTTTATATATCCAGCCATATCCATGCTCCTTTACAATCTAATTATCGCTTTACTAACTACAATTTATCATACATTTAACTCATAAGTAAAGTAGATTATTGTTATGAACGTTATATAGAAGAAGGGGTTGTTAGCAACTGCATTTATAAACTCTGGGGTCAGGTCTTGAAATATAAAATATTTGCTTAGAGCTGAGAACAAACTCTACAAAAAGTGACATTTCAAGCCCTGACCCTAATATTTCCAGGTAAACTGGCAACACGCTTTCTTAAACAGGTCATCATTCAATTGAAGAAAAATATTGATTCACCCAGTCTTCCAAAGACAGGTCAAGGTGCGGGTATTCTTTATAATCAGCATCATTAAAATGCCACCATTCGCTCTGAATTACGGAAAAGCCATTTCTAACCATTACCTCGGTTAAGTATTCCATGTTTTGCCTGGCTTCTTCAGGCATGTCAGGGTAATTGCGTGAGGCTTCTTCAGTAAAGTCATCAAACCCTGTAGGCATTTCTACTTCCCTACCATTTTGATCAACTAAAGTCACATCAACAGAAGCTCCGCGGTTGTGATTAGAACCTACTGCAGGGTCGGCAACATATACTCCATCCGGACTATGCTCCCACATTACTTGCTGAGCGCTTTTCGGACGATAGGCATCCCAAATTTTTAACCGGTAACCTTCCTCAGCAAATTCGGCATTTGCCGCCACCAGTTTTTCAGCTGTTGGTTTCAACAGCAGGCAAACCTCCAGTTGATAGAGCACCTCACCGGTAAAATTATCAGGTGTAGCATACTTTAAATCTACTTCAATCGTACTATCCATCTCCCTGATTTCAACCAGCCCCTCATATTCAAAAGGTTCGGCTTTACCATCATCTTCAATCCCACTGACTTCAACCGCCTGTTCATTTATAGCTTCAATTTCCTCTATGTACTGATTAATTTCGTTTTGGTATTCCCGGTTCTCGGTTATCAATTCATCTTTTTGATTATGCAATGCTTCAATCTCTGCCTCATATTGACTTACCAGGCTATTATAAATAAAAAATATTAGCAAACCAAAAACTATTAAGATTACAATCGGTATCCCTTTCCACAAGTGCTTACCCACTTGATTATCCTCCTTATTACCTCTTTCAATTACCTTTGTTTTATACTGGGGTCTTTATTGTTATTTTGTCGAAACAAAGAGTTTTTTTTGACCGCTTTCAGGTTTAATAGCATACACTCTTAAATAGATTTATACCACTCATCTGAGGAATATATCTTGATACACAGTGCTTACAGGTTCACTTAAGCAGCTTATACATTACATGAGCGTCGACTAAACCGAAACGGCTGTGCCGGAAAGATTTTGGCAGCGTACCGGCTATTACAAACCCTTTTTTCTTCCAAAGGTGTACTGCGTTTTCATTTGTTGCAACAACCAGGTTATACTGCATAGCTAAAAATCCCATTGATACAGCCTGGGCCTGGGAGTGATCACACATCAGGGCAGCCAATCCCTTGTTACGCGCATTTTCTGCAACAATGTAGCCACAGTTACATACATGAGCTCCCAGGGCCGGTTGATTCGGTTTAATGTAATAAGTCCCCAGGATAGAGTTATTTGAGTCAACTGCTACAAAAGTAGCTGCCGTGTTTTCTATCCAAACTTTGTGGGCCTCTTCAACAGTTATATCCGGTGAAAAAGCATAGGTTTCACCGGCACGAAAAACTGGTTCAATAATCTTCCAGGTTTCAGCCCAGTCTTGCTCTTGGAATATGCGTATAGCGACCAAAAAATTCACCTGCTTCAACTAATTTTGGAGGACAATGAAAACTTTATATCCAGGATATACAATACGAAATGGACAAAGGGCCGTTTTCATCTGCCGGCGTTCATCTCTTTGCCCGGGCTAAAGCAAATTCACATAAAGCATCAGCCAGATCATCCCCAGACTGCTCAGGGCAAGGACAGTGTAATGGAGGCGCCCTCCAACTGTCCAGTATTTTTTAATCCAGCCCAGGACAGCAAAAACAAGCATGGCAGCCGCAGCTGCGGCTATAATGTAGGGCAGGGTCAAAACTGTATCCAGGCCAGTTGGTTCCCCCAGGAAGGTGCGGGGCACACCGAAGGCCGGGTCAATGTCCGATACAACGCTTAACAGGGTAACGATAAAGATCAGCACAAACAGACCGTAAACGACAGCAACCAGGCGGGCAGCCAGGGCGGATTTCGGTGCGCCGCTTTTTTCTTTCCGGATCACCCTTCCGACCGAAGCATAAATCCAGCCGGCAATCGCTGTTACCATCAGCAGCAGAGTACTACCGGTCAAAAGACCAGCCGTTGTCCCGCTTCCGTACCATGGAGCCCTGGTATAGGTGAAAACCGGCCCCTCGGCGCACATCATCATCCTGCCTGCGCTGTCTTCGACAAATACAATCTTCCTGGCCAGGTCAGTCCCTTCAGTATAACGCCTCTCATAAACCCCAGGTTCTACCTCGACAAACTGCTGAGGATAACCGAGCACATTAACAAGCAGGTACCCGTCCTGGTTCACCCCAACCCTGGCTCCTGACAGAAGGCGGAACAGCTTTTCCATCGAGGTAAAGTTAGCCCGGTTAGGTAAATACTCACCCGTTAATGCGGCGGCCCGTTCTATGCTGCCTTCCGGTGGAGTGAGTTCATCTGTTTCAGGAGCAGGATAATAGCGGTCCATTAAAGCTGTAAGCAGAGCTTCCCTTTCCAATCCGGTGCCCCCGTTATAGGAAACAAAGAAACCGACGTTTTCTTCAGGTAAAAGATAGAATCCGGTGGCAAAAAGGAAAGTGTTGCCCCCGTGATTAATTATCCGCCTATTATTTATACTCTGCTCGATAAAACCATAGGTCATCCCATCCTGCTCCGGGTGCTGGGCAAACTGCCTGCTGTGCATTTCCCGGACTGTAGATTCTTCCAGGATACGAGCATCCCCGGAAACTCCTTCCTGCAGGTGGGCAATCATGAACCTGGCCATATCTTCGGCAGTACTGCTCATACTGCCGGCCGGCAGGGCACTGATATATTCGAAACTGCCCCTGTAGAAGGCTCCGTTGTAAAAGTTGTAACCCTCGGCCATGCTGGGCTCAAGGTCATCGGGGAGGGGCTGCCGAAAAGTGCTGCGGTCCATTCCCAGCGGTTCATAAATATTTTCTTCCACGTATTCAGCAAAAGTCAGCCCCGAAACACTCTCGACAATGTAACCGGCCAGGGCAGTGCCGTAATTGGAATAAGCCATCACTTCCCCCGGCGGGTAAACCCGGGCCGGAATGTTCTCCTTAATATAGTTTTCCAGGGTGAGCATCTCTTCAGGCTTGAGCACAAAAAGACCTTGACCTTTATCTTCAAAACCGGGGGTGTGGGTTAATAGGTGGCGCATAGTTATCGGGCCGGGATCACCATAACCATCCCACCCGAAAAGCCGGTCAGGGATCTCAAAGTCGAGATATTCATTGATATCAGTATCAAGGTCAATCAAATTCTGCTCAACCAGCTGCATCACCGCAGTCCAGGTAAATAGCTTCCCGGTTGACCCAATCCGAAAAAGGGTTTCTGCCGGGTCGACCAGGACCCGGTTTTCCCGGTCGGCGTAACCGTAACCTTTGGTCAGTTTAATTTCTCCATCCTGAACTACGGCCACTGTGGCTCCAACAATATTATTTTCATCCATCTGTCTGTAGATAATCCCGTCAATGAAAGCTTCCAGTTTATCGGTATCATCTGCAGGTGCGGCCGCAGCTTCTACATTCATAAGAAGTAAAAAGACCGCTACCAGGGCTGTCAACCATAAAGTTTTTATTAATCTGTTCATTAAATGGCCTCCCTCTCAAGCTTACCACGAACCTTTTTCGTCAATTTAAATGCAGCTCTATCTTATACTCTGCATTATTAAAATGCCACCATTCACTCTGAATAACGGAAAACTATATCTAATAATTGCGAGCCAGTCATTTCTACCTCTTTACATTTTAATCGACTAAAGTCACGTAAACAGAAGCTCCACGGTTGTGGTTGGAATCTACTGCGGGGTCGCCAGGATATCACTCCTATCATTCCTAAGTCTCTGAAGATATGTATTTATATAAAATTGACATATTGATGCACAGAGCAGATAGGTCTTGAAAGGGTGTCAACAACCCCGTCCCCCTGACATTCCCCTGACATTCACTTCATCCTGTGTTTCTCTCTTTTTACTTCTATGCTATCATGGGAAAAAAGATGAGGGTTGATCTAGTGCAGGTTTTTGAG
>SKZS01000104.1 GCA_007127255.1 Syntrophomonadaceae bacterium
AATAAGTACCTGGTACCTTTGCCTCCAATCATAATAAATGCCTATGTTGTCGGGTATATTTTACATTATGTGCTGGCCCTGCCTCTCTATATGACAGTGTTGTGGGTCGGCGCCGGGCAGGCAATCGCCTGCTACGGTCTCGGTTTGCCGCTGCTGCTCTTCCTGGAGAAGAGACGCCATATATTTGAATAATCACATTTGACAGGGGGGATACCTTTGGCAGGCCATTCGAAATGGGCAAACACAAAACACCGTAAAGCACGGGCAGATGCAGCCAAGGGAAAAATATTTACCAAGATTGCCCGAGAAATAACCGTGGCAGCCAAAGAAGGCGGGGATGATATTGATTCCAATTTTCGCCTGAGGCTGGCAGTTCAAAAAGCAAAAGAAAATAATATGCCCGGCGATAATATTCAACGAGCTATCCAAAAAGGGGTTGGCGGCCAGGAAGGCGAGAGCTTTGAACAGGCTGTTCTCGAGGGTTATGCTGCCGGTGGGGTGGCAATTTTGCTCGAAGTCATGACCGATAATCACAACCGGACCGTGGCTGAAATCCGGCACCTGTTTTCACGTCATAACGGCAGCCTGGGCGAGTCCGGCTGTGTGGCATGGATGTTCAGCCGCAAGGGATTGATCCGGGTTAGTCAGAAAGATGCCGGTATTGATGAAGACGATCTTATGCTTGCTGCACTTGAGGCAGGAGCGGAGGATGTTGATCTGGACGACAGCGGTATCTATAATATTATTACTGAAATTGAGCAGCTGCAAACGGTCAGGGATCAACTCCAGGGGCAGGGGATAAGTGTTGATTCATATGAGCTTACAATGCTGCCCAGCAACACCCTTAACATTACCGATGGCGATACTGCAGCAAAAATAATTAAGTTAATGGAAGCGCTTGATGATCACGATGATGTTCAGAATGTCTATGCAAACTTTGATATTCCTGAAGAATTGATGGCTGAAACACAGTAAAATTAAAGCTTGGAAAGTACAGGTGGTCTGATGCGCATATTAGGAATTGACCCTGGAGTAGCAATAACCGGATACGCCGTTATCGAATTAAATAATGGCGTATTTAATTGTTTGCAGTCAGGATGTATCAGAACCGCCAAGGATGAACAGCCTGCCCTGCGCCTGAAAGCTATTTATGACCAGGTATTAACTCTGCTCAATCAATATAAACCGCAGGAAGTGGCTGTAGAAAAAATATTTTTCAGTAAAAATGTCCGTACTGCTTTCCAGGTAGGGGAAGCGCGCGGAGTAATTATGCTTGTTTCCGCCAATCAGGCTATTCCCCTGTTTGAGTATACTCCGCTCCAGGTTAAGCAGGCAGTTGCCGGATATGGCAAAGCTGAGAAACAGCAGGTCCAGAAAATGGTCCAGCTGCTGCTTAAGCTCAAGAAAGAACCTGCGGTTGATGATGAGGCTGATGCCATGGCCGTCGCGCTCTGTCACCTGCAAAACCGCCGCTGGCATGCAGCTGTAAAGGGAGGACGGCCATAAGTGATCGAATATTTGAAGGGTCGCCTGGTTGCAGCAGGGCCGGGTAAGGCTATCCTGGAAATTGGAGGAGTTGGCCTGGCCCTCGATATGCCGCCGGCGGAGAATAATCTTTCCGGCTCAATCGGCCAGGAAGTTACCATCTACACCCGCTTGCTGGTTAAAGAAGAAGAAGTATATCTTTACGGGTTCAAAACTGCGGAAGAACGTAAACTTTTTAACCTGGTTTTAAGCGTAAGCGGCTTCGGACCCCGCCTGGCGCTGTCACTGCTGGGGTTGTTTTCCGTTTCACAGCTTTATGTGGCAGTTCTGGAAGAGAACATCGCGCAGCTTACCCGGGCACATGGAGTCGGCCGTAAAGCGGCCCAGCGTCTTATCCTGGAATTAAAGGAGAAGCTGCCGAAAGCGATAACTGCCGCAGACCTGGCAGGTGAACCTGTTAACTCATCGAGTTCTTCTGTCTTCAATGATATAACAGAGGCATTGATAACCCTCGGGTATTCCGGCGGCGAAGCAGCTGCTGCGGTTAGTAAAGTTGTTGAAGAAAACGATAAAGCTTCCCGGGAAGAATTATTGAAATTGGCTTTAAAAAAAATGGCCGGGAATTAATTTTATATTAGAGCCTAATGCTGAGGTGAAAGGAGAATCAGATGGAGGAGGAAAGGATAGTATCCGCCCAGCGCCAGTCCGAGGATGATCCCCAGGTTGAAATTGGCCTCAGGCCGCGTTCCCTGCATGAATACATCGGCCAGGAAAAAGTCAAGGAAAAATTGGCTATTTATATCAAGGCCGCCCTGGAGCGAAACGAATCTTTAGATCACGTTCTGCTTTACGGCCCGCCGGGTCTGGGCAAAACAACATTAGCGCATATAATTGCCAATGAACTGGGTGTTAGCATAAGGGTTACTGCTGGTCCGGCTATTGAGAGGCCCGGCGATCTGGCGGCAATTTTAACCAACCTTGGTCATGGTGATGTGCTCTTTATCGATGAAATCCATCGCCTTAACCATTCAGTGGAAGAAATCCTTTACCCCGCAATGGAAGATAACGCTTTAGATATTATAATCGGTAAAGGTCCGGGGGCCCGGACCCTGCGCCTGGACCTCCCGCCTTTTACCTTGATTGGAGCTACTGTCAGGGCCGGACTGCTTACTTCGCCCCTTCGCGACCGGTTTGGGGTGGTAGATCGATTGGATTTTTATACCCCGGCCGAACTGCAGCAGATTGTTACCCGCTCGGCAAGCATCCTGGACGTCAAAATTGAAGAAGAAGGAGCGGCAATTATTGCCTGTGCCTCGAGGGGTACGCCGAGAGTGGCTAACCGTCTGCTTAAAAGAGTACGCGATTATGCCCAGGTAAAAGCGGGCAATGTGATCAACAGGGTGGTAGCGGAGGAAGCGTTAAAGATGTTGCAGCTTGACGAGAAGGGTTTAGATGAAATAGATCGCCGCCTTCTTATAGCTTTAATTGAAAAATTTGAAGGCGGGCCGGTCGGCCTTGATACCCTTGCCGCCTGCATCAGCGAAGAACCGGAAACCCTGGAGGATGTTTATGAGCCTTACCTGATGCAGCTTGGCCTGCTGAAACGGACAGCGCGTGGACGTATGGTTACCGGTGAAGTTTATACATACTTGAATCTTAAGCCGAAAGAAGGAAACCAGCAAAAACTGTGGTAATTAAGGCATAGTTCAGGATTAAGTATTCGGAAGTCTGTAGTAAAAGAAAACCCTGAACAGGGTTTACTGGTTTTCAGTCTTTATTTATAGCGAATCCTAAATAATGATCTCGCAATCTTATTTTAAATGAGGTGTTCAGCTTGCCTGATTTACAATCATTCGGCAAACTCCTCCTGGTTGGCGGTGGCTTGATTGCCGCCGCAGGTTTAATATTGCTGATTTTCGGCAGGCTTGGTATCGGCCGCTTACCGGGTGATATTTTTATCCAGAGAGACAACATTGCCTTTTATTTCCCCCTGGCCACGATGCTGCTGGTTAGCATAATTCTGACCTTAATCCTAAACTTTATCAGGCGTTAAATTCAGGCAATATTTTCATCATATTTGCTTTCAGATTCTGAAAGTGTTTTGTCATTCTGAAAGAAGGTTATTAATGGACTACAGCAGATTAAGTGATTATGATTACCATTTGCCGGAGGAGTACATTGCCCAGAGACCTCTTGAGCAAAGAGATAAATCCCGGATGATGGTATTGCACCGTGAAAGCGGCAGTATAGAACATAGCGTTTTCGAGCAGATCCCTTCCTACATGGAGGAAGGTGATTTACTCGTGTTAAATGATACCAGAGTTATTCCTGCCCGCCTGCTCGGTACAATTGATGGAAAATCAACCCCCGCTGAGCTGTTACTGCTGCATAAGCTTTCCACCGGGCAGTGGGTGGCCATGGTTAAGCCGGGCAAGAAGCTTAAGCCCGGGGTTAAGGTTGTTTTCGACCAGGGGGCTGAAGCGCTTATTGTTGACTATGAAGGGGAAGGATTGCGAGTAGTAAGTTTCAACTCGCCGCAGCCAATCGAGCAGCTTTTACCAGGTATTGGCAAAGTTCCCCTGCCGCCTTATATAACTAGAGAGCTTGATGATCCGGATCAGTATCAGACTATTTATGCCACAAGGGATGGTTCCGCTGCTGCTCCAACTGCCGGCCTGCATTTTACGGATGATATTCTTGCTGCTCTCCGCGAAAAAGGAGTGAGAATCGCTTATATAACCCTTCATATCGGGCCCGGAACCTTTCAACCTGTAAAGGCGGAAGATATCCGTGAACACGTCATGCATCAAGAGTATTATCGTATTGAAAATGAAGCAGCCCGTCTGCTCAACGAGGCTAAAGCAGGGGGCAAGAGGATTATTGCAATTGGCACTACGGTAACCCGCGTGCTGGAGACAGCTGTTAGTGATAAAGGTACTTTTAAAGGCAACCAGGAAGGGTGGACCGGATTGTTTATCTACCCTGGCTATAAATTCCGTTTTGTTAATGCCATGCTTACTAATTTTCACCTGCCCCGTTCAACTCTGTTAATGTTAGTAAGCGCCCTGGCCGGGCGTGACAATATTATGGCTGCATACCGGGAAGCAGTTGAAAAAAAATATCGATTTTTTAGCTTTGGCGATTGTATGCTTATTATTTAATTTGTATGGCCAGGCGTTGACAGTAAAGCTTGCTTAAGATAAGCTATAGGATGGATGAACAGGATGCCCATAGAGTTTAAAATAGCAGGTAATTGTCCGCAAACTGCTGCCCGCATCGGTGAATTAAAAACTGCCCATGGAACGATTCAAACTCCGGCTTTTATGCCGGTCGGGACGCAGGGGACTGTTAAAGCCCTGACTGTCGGGGAACTGGATGAAATGGGCACGGCATTAATCCTGGGCAACTGTTATCATTTGTTTCTACGCCCCGGGATAGAATTGATCGCCCGCCACGGCGGATTACACCGCTTTATGAATTGGAACGGTTCTATTCTTACCGACAGTGGTGGATTCCAGGTTTTTAGCCTGGGTGGGTTACGCAAACTTGACGACAGGGGAGTATCTTTTACATCCCATATCGACGGTTCTAAGCATTTTCTTTCCCCGGAAAGAGTAACAAGACTGCAAAACATGCTTGGATCTGATATCGCAATGGTCCTTGACCAGTGCCCGCCTTACCCGGCTGAATACGAAGAAGTCAAAGAAGCAGTAAGACGCACAAGTCTATGGGCTGGACGCTGTAAAAGCGCTCACCTGCGCAAAGACCAGGCCCTCTTTGCAATTATCCAGGGTGGAGTATATAATGATTTGCGCCGCCGGTCGGCGACAGAGCTTGTCGATATGGATTTCGACGGGTATGCTCTGGGCGGTTTAAGCGTGGGAGAGCCAAAAAATTTAATGTATGAAACCCTTTACGGCACCGTCCCTGAACTGCCCCGCGATAAAGTCCATTACCTGATGGGTGTCGGATCGCCGGATGCCCTGCTTGAAGGGGTCAGATCGGGTATTGATATCTTTGATTGTGTTCTGCCGACGAGAATAGCCCGCAACGGAAGGGTGATGACATCTAAAGGTTATCTGCCGATCCGTAACAGCATTTATGCAGCGGACCTTTCTCCGCTTGACGAAGCTTGCCAATGTCCTGTCTGTAAAAACTACAGCAGGGCTTATATAAGGCACCTGTTTAATGCTAATGAAATCCTGGGAATAAGGTTAACAACTTATCACAACCTTTATTACCTGGATCGGCTGATGAAAGATATCCGGAAAGCATTAAGCGAGAATCGTTTTGAAAAGTTTTACCAGGAAATGAGCCCCGGGCTCACAAAAATGTATGGAGGTGTAGTTTAGTGAACTTTGAATCTCTCGGACCATTTGTACCACTAATTTTATTGTTTGTTGTCTTTTACTTTCTGCTGATTCGCCCGCAGCAAAAACAGCAGAAAGCACGCAAGGAAATGATTGAAAACCTGAATAAGGGCGATCGCGTTGTAACAATTGGAGGCATCTATGGGATAATCAAAGAGATTGATGCAACGGTGATTTCTTTAAGAGTTGCCGACAATTTAAATCTTAAATTTTCCCGTGCCGCTGTTGACAGGGTTGTAGAAGACGATAGTGAATAGGTAGCTTTTACCTTGCAAACCGGATACCAGACCGGTGTGAAAAGTAATTAGAAAGGTACTCCTTCCATACACCGGACCGGTGTAAGAAGGAGTTTCTTTTTAGAGTGAGAGAGGGTGTGCAGCCGGGTGGATCTGATTACTTACGGTTTGGAGAATAAGATCAGGGAAG
>SKZS01000083.1 GCA_007127255.1 Syntrophomonadaceae bacterium
CGATGTAATGCACGTGCGCTGGCAGCCGCCGGCCATGGGAGATGATGATTTGCTTAATCTGCTTGATAAACTAAAATAATTTACCGGAGGTGTTTTACCTGATGAGCAAAATTGATCAAGCTAACCAGGAAGCTGTCGAAAAAATGATGAAGTCAAGACCGGTTTGGGTTGATATTGGCAAGGCAAGAGATGTTATTCCCGGTATGAAAGACAACCTGTTTCTTCATGCCGGACCGCCGATAACCTGGGATCGGATGAGCGGTCCTCTTAAAGGCGCAATCATCGGTGGATTGATATACGAAGGAAAAGCAAAAGATGAAAGTGAAGCAGAAAAAATTGTCACTTCAGGCGATATAGAGTTTGCACCCTGCCACCACTATAACACGGTGGGGCCGATGGCCGGTGTCACAACGCCTTCCCAGATGGTATTTATTGTTGAAGACCAGGAGTGGGGCGGCCTAACATTTTCTAACATGAATGAAGGCTACGGTAAAGTTCTTCGCTATGGAGCTTATGACGATGAAGTATTAAACCGTCTACGCTGGCTCGACAATGTTTACGCTCCCTGCCTGAAGGAAGCGGTTAAACTGGCCAAAGGTGTTGATATGAAATCAATTATTGCCCAGGCTTTGCACATGGGAGATGATGCTCATAACCGCAACCGGGCTACTACTTCTCTTTTTATTCGTACTATTGCTCCCTTTATTGTCGAAACAGAATTTGGCAAGGAAAAAGATTATGACGCACCACGTCTTGATCTTTCCAATGTATCGGAATATTTCAAAGGAAATAAAGCCTCGATTGCTTCAGAAGTGCTGGCTTTTATGCACAGCAATGATCTAACTTCACTTAATTCTATTATGGCTGCCTGCAAAAGTATGGCCCTGGCAGCGCATGGCATTGAAAATTCGACCATAGTGACCACATTGGCTCGCAATGGAACTGATTTCGGAATCCGGGTAAGCAGTACCGGAGACAAATGGTTTACCGCTCCGGCTAATGTCCCGGACGGGCTATTTTTCTCAGGCTTCAAATCTTCAGATGCAAATCGAGATATCGGTGACAGCGTTATCACCGAAACTGTAGGTGTAGGCGGTTTTGCCATGGCGGCTGCTCCGGCGATAGTCAATTTCATCGGCGGCACGCCGGCTGACGCTTTTGATGCTACCAATGAAATGTATGAAATTACCGTAGCAGAGAATAACAACTTTAATATTCCTGCCATGGATTTCAAGGGAACACCTACCGGAATTGATGTGCGCAAGGTTGTAGAAAAAAATATCGTTCCACGCATTAACACCGGTATCGCCCATAAAGAAGCTGGTATCGGACAGGTTGGAGCAGGTATTGTTAAACCGCCGATGGAGATGTTTATAGATGCCTTAAAAGAACTGGCGAAATAAAACTTTAAAGTGCTGCCAGATCTATGCGATTCTTATCATGGAGGTGAAACGGAATAATGCTGTCGTATGATTATGTGAAGTGCAATGATTTGCGCCTTGCATGCCAGGAACTGGAAGAAGGTGAACAGGTTTATCTTCTGGCCGGTGGAACAGATTTAATTGTTGGCATGCGCGGCGGAAAATTTTCAGCTAAGACGCTTGTGGATATTAAAGACGTGCCTGAGTTGAAAGTGCTTGAAGAAGATGACCGGGGCATAACCGTGGGGGCGGCAGTTACCTTAAATGAGGCGGTTGTATTTGCTCCGATAAGGGATAATGTGCCTATCCTTGCTGAAGGCTGTCACAGTGTAGGCAGTTATTCAATCCGCAACAGGGCTACTATGGCCGGCAATATATGCAACGCTTCACCTGCAGCCGACACTGCCGCGCCGCTTTACTGTCTTGATGCACTGGTTAATATTAAAAGCTCAGAGGGTAGCAGATCGATGCCGATCAAGGATTTCTTTGCCGGTCCGGGCAAAACTGCTTTGAATAAAGGCGAGTTGGTTCAGTCTATACTTATTCCCAGGCCGTACCCGGAAGGAAAGGGAGTTTACTTAAAAGCATCAAGAACGGGTTCTGTTGACCTCGCTACGGTTGGTGTTGCCGTTCAGCGCTGGGGAGAAGAGGTTAAAATTGCCATTGGGGCTGTAGCTGCCACTCCGGTCAGGGCTTTTTCGGTTGAAAAAGCTATTAATGAAAAGGGTGAGAAAAACTATGCGGATGCAGCCAGGCTGGTTCATGATGACATTTCACCGATTACAGACTTGCGTGGCTCCCGAGAATACCGTTACCATATGGTCGAAGTTCTGGTCCGGCGTGGCCTGGAACAAACACTGGGGGTGTAAAAATGACAGAAAAACTCGTCATTAATTTTACAGTTAACGGAGAGAAAGAAGAAAAGGAAGTAATTATCGGACAAACTCTCCTTAAGTTTATCAGGGATGAACTGCATTTAACCGGAACAAAAGAGGGCTGTGAAATTGGAGAATGCGGTGCCTGTGTTGTTCTTTTGGATGGCAAGCCGGTTAATTCCTGCCTGATTTTAGGCGTTGAATTGGACGGAAAAGATCTGATTACCATTGAAGGTTTATCTAAAAACGGTGAGCTTGATCGTGTCCAAAAAGCTTTCATAGACCATGCCGCTTTCCAGTGCGGTTACTGCACGCCGGGCATGATTTTAGCTGCCCGGGCTCTTCTCGACCGCAAGCCGAATCCGACTGATGAAGATATTAATGAAGCTTTAAGCGGTAACCTCTGCCGCTGCGGAGCTTACCAGGAAATCAGGGAGGCAGTAAAGGCCTCTGCAGAAAAAAAATAGGAAAGGAGGATCACAATGGCTGATTTAAAGACTGTAGGAACATCGGTGCCGCGAAAAGATGCTATCGAAAAAGTAACCGGAAGTGCAGAGTTTATTGAAGATCGTTATATGGGCCCCATGCTTTATGCCAAAATGAAAAAAAGCACGGTAGCCCACGGTAAAATTAAAAACATCGATACAACCAGGGCTTTAAAACATCCCGGAGTAAAAGCAGTTCTGACCGGAAAAGAATATCCAAACAGGATTGGATTATACTTAATTGATCGAACCTTTCTTGCTGTTGATAAAGTGCGCTTTTGGGGAGAACCGGTAGCAGTAGTTGCTGCTGTAACGGAAAAAGCGGCAGCAGAAGCTGTAGATTTAATCGAAGTAGAATATGAAGAGTTACCCGGTGTATTTGATCCGCGTGAAGGAATGAAACCTGATGCGCCAATAATTCATGAAGATCTGGCTAATTATGAAATTGTACCGATATTTTACCCTGAGAAGGGCACAAATATCGCCAATCATTTTAAAGTACGTAAAGGCGATATTGATAAAGGCTTCGCAGAAGCAGATAAAATTATTGAGCGGGATTACTATGTGCCCCAGATGCAGCATGTGCCGATCGAAACCCATAAGGCTGCCGTGCAGTGGAGTCTTGACGGAAAACTGACGGTCTGGAGTACCGCCCAGTCGCCAAATGTTGTGCGTCAGCTGCTTGCCAAGTCACTGGACATGCCGATGCATAAGATCAGGGTTATATCAAGCTATATCGGAGGTGGATTTGGCTGTAAAGCCGGTGCGTCCATTGAAGGCTTGCTGGTGCCTATTGCCCAAAAATTCCCCGGTCATATCGTTCGGATCGTTTTTAACAGGGAAGAAGACATGCAGGGCACCTTTACCAGGCAGGCCCTTTACTCGAAGCTTAAAACAGGCGTAAAAAAAGACGGTCGCATTACAGCCCTGCAGTATGAAATGGTTTGGGATGGCGGCGCTTATACTGAATACGGTGTCAATATTGTCCGCGCTGCCGGTTACAGTTCTACGGGAGCATATGATATACCGAATGTTAAAACAGATTCCTACTGTGTATATACAAACAACTCTATCGGCGGCCCTGTCCGCGGTTTCGGTATGTGTGAAATGCAGTGGGGGATAGAACGCCAGTTAGAGGAAATTGCCAGAGAGCTGGGTATGGATCCCCTCGAAGTGCGCCTGATTAATGGAATGAAAAAAGGTTCAACCACTGCCTCCGGTCAGGTTATCCATGACCTGGATTATGATAAATGCCTTAAAGTCGTAGCCGATAAAATCGGCTGGGGGAAAAAAGAAGAAAGCAGGGATGGAAAATACCGCGGCAAGGGCATTGCCGGTTTGGTTAAATGCCCCGCACAGCCCAGTAACGCTGCCTCATCGGCCATGATACGCATCAATGAAGACGGAACTGCCCATGTAATGATTGGCGCTACAGAAATGGGCCAGGGTATGTTGACGGCGATCAGTCAGATTGCCTCTGAAGCCCTGCATATACCTGTAGATAAAATTGACATCAAGGTTCCCGATACCGATTTTACTCCATACGAATGGCAGAGCGTCGGCAGCAGGATTACCTATACATGCGGCACTTCGGTCAAACGGGCTGCTGAAGACGCCCTCGGTCAGATTTACCGGGTTGCCGCAGATCTTCTCGAAACGCCCCAGGAGGATCTTTCCTTCGACGGGAAAAAAGTATTTTCCGCAAAAAACCCTGATCTAACTGCAACTATCAGGGAAGTGGCCGACAGCTGTAAAAAATGTACCGGTGAAGGAATTGCCGGTCCCATTATTGGCAGGGGTTCGTTTGTCCCGACCAATATGACTAACCTTGATCCGGAAACCGGACAGGGCAACCCCGGCCTTTTCTACTGTTTTGGAGCTACAGGGGTGGAAGTAGAGGTTGATCCTGAAACAGGAGTTGTAAAAATCCTGCAGCTGGCCTGCTCGATTGATGCCGGCAAGGCTGTCAACCCTCAACTTTGCACCGCCCAGCTGCACGGCGGTACAATTATGGGGCTTTCTACAGCGCTGTATGAAGAAGTGCGTTTTGACAAGGGAATCATGCTGAACCGCAACTTCACAGATTACAAGATTGCTACAATAGACAACACTCCGCATATGGATAGCTTTATTGTTGAAACGCCGGAAACAAATGGCCCATACGGGGCAAGAGGGATTGGAGAGCAGCCTATGATTGGCGTTGCTCCGGCGATTGCCAATGCGGTAAGTGATGCCCTGGGTGTTGATTTTAATACTTTTCCCTTAACACCGGAAAGAGTATGGCAGGCCATAAAAAATAAAAAGTAACTGTTTTATACTACAGCAGCTGTATACAGTAATAATGACGGGGGTGCGTTTGAACGTGCCCCCGATCTGTTAAAGTGAGTTGATTGCCGCTTGATTCCAAAAATTGTAGTGATCCGGGGAGCCGGTGACCTGGCTACCGGGGTAGCCAGCCGCCTCTGGAACTCCGGCTTTTCAGTGGTTATGCTGGAACTGCCCAGACCTTTGGTTGTGCGCAGAACGGTTTCTTTTGCGACAGCAATCTATGAAGGAAGTATTGTTGTTGAAGGTACCAGGGCAGAGCATTGCCCGGACCCTGGTAATATAAAAAAGATGCTTGAAAAACGGGTAGTGCCGGTTTTAAAAGATCCGGATGCCGAAATGATCGTTTTTTTGAAACCTCATATTTTGATCGACGCCATCATGGCTAAAAAGCAGACGTCTACAAATATAATGCATGCCGATCTGGTCATCGGTTTAGGCCCGGGCTTTAGAGCAGGCGAAGATGTTCATGCCGTAGTAGAGACTAAAAGAGGTCATCACCTGGGAAGGGTTTATTACCGGGGTTCGGCGGCTAAAGATACTTCTGAACCGGGTATAATACAGGGTTACGGAAAAGAGAGGCTGCTTCGCGCTCCTGCCGAAGGCATATTTAAACCTTATAAAAAAATCGGTGATATTGTCAAAGTGGGAGATATTGTTGCAGCTGTTGATCGTTTTGCAATTCGCGCGCAAATTAATGGTTTAATTCGCGGTATGTTATATGATGATATTAAAGTAACTGCAGGCATGAAGGTGGGCGACATAGATCCTAGAGGAGAAACTGTAAACTATCACTGTATTTCGGACAAGGCCCGTGCTGTAGGCGGCGGGGTTTTAGAGGCAATCTTAAACCGTTATTTTAAAAGTTTTTAGCAGTATGCTATAATTTATATAGGAATTCAGGCTATGCTGTCATGGAGGAATTATGATGAGCCATAAAGAACAGGCCTTTAAAAATGAAGTCATGGATTATTGCTACTGCTTTAAATGTAATAAAATAAAAGAAAGCAAAGATCTTGTAATAACTGATCAGGGCCTCCAATGTCTCCAGTGTAAGGGATACGATTTAGGTGAAGCGGGCTGGGTTGCCTGCCCATACAATAAA
>SKZS01000032.1 GCA_007127255.1 Syntrophomonadaceae bacterium
CCTACTCCAAATGAGCCGATTTCCACCATGCGTCCGAAAGGCCAGAGGATAAAACCGGCGAACTTGAAACACTGCAGGCCGAATGGAATGCCGACAATCGTCAGGCAGACCAGCAAACCGGCAACCATCCAAAACAGGGCCAGAATGATTCCACCAAGGAGAAGCCAAAAGATATTACCGATAATGCTCACTTAAATCCTCCTCTTTTAAGTTGACCTGAGTTATTATAGATCAATTAGTCGGTATAATGATAGACCGGTATCGTCCCCGGGCCTATTAATATTTTGCCGCAAGGCAAGCGGCTTATTGTAGCCCGCCTTTTCCGGTGTTATAATTCAACGGGGATAATTTGAATTTATTTTACGGAGGCTTACCAGTTGAAAACTAAAAATATCAGGAATTTCTGTATTATAGCTCATATTGATCATGGCAAATCGACCCTGGCCGATCGGCTTCTCGAGGCGACCGGAACTATATCTGCCAGGCAGATGAAAGAACAGGTTCTTGATCAGATGGACCTGGAAAGAGAAAGAGGCATCACGATCAAGCTGCAGGCTGTCCGCCTGGAATACTGTGCCCTGGACGGCGAGGAATATATTCTTAACCTGATAGATACCCCCGGCCATGTTGATTTTACATATGAAGTCTCGCGAAGCCTGGCGGCCTGTGAAGGAGCTATACTCGTTGTTGATGCAGCGCAGGGAATAGAAGCGCAAACCCTGGCTAATACTTACCTGGCCCTGGAACATGATCTGACCATAGTGCCGGTTATCAATAAAATAGACCTGGATAGCGCTGATCCGGAAAAAGTTAAGAGGGAGCTGGTCGATATCATTGGCAGCGATGCTGATGAAGCCATCCTGGTATCGGCGAAGCAGGGCAGCGGAATTACCGAAGTTCTTGAAGCAATTGTTAAGAAGATCCCTCCCCCGGAGGCGAGCACTGCAGATGCGCCCCTGAAGGCGCTGGTTTTTGATTCCCATTATGATAAATACCGCGGAGTAATTGCCTATATCCGGGTGATGGAAGGTCGTATTCACAGTGGCGAAAGAATCAAGTTTATGAATACAAGCAAAGTTTTTGAAGTTACAGAAACAGGTATCTTCCGGCCTACAATGGAACCGGTCAGCAGCCTCTCTGAAGGTGAAGTAGGTTACCTGATGGCTTCAATCAAGAATGTCGGAGATGCCCGCGTAGGTGATACTGTCACTAAGGCGGATAACCCCGCAGCACACGCCCTGCCGGGTTATCGCCAGGTTGTTTCTATGGTTTACTGCGGACTTTTCCCCAGTGACAGCGGCGACTTTATCACCCTGCGGGAAGCTATTGAACGTTTGACTCTTAATGATTCCGCCCTTAGTTATGAGCCAGAAAAGTCTACGGCTTTAGGGCTCGGTTTTCGCTGCGGTTTCCTCGGTTTGCTGCACATGGATATTATCAGGGAAAGACTGGAGCGTGAATACGGACTGGATCTGATTGTTTCAGCCCCGAGCGTGGTTTACAAGGTGCACCTGAAGAATGGAGAAGTAGTAGATGTTGATAATCCTGCCCTGATGCCCACAACAGAAGAGCGGGTAGCCATTGAAGAACCTTTTGTGGAGGCATTTGTATTTGTTCCTGCAGAATACCTGGGAACAGTCATGGAGCTTTGTCATGAAAAACGGGGAGAGTATCGCGACACAGAGTATTTGGAATCGGGCAGGGTCAGGCTTTCCTATTTGTTGCCCCTGGCTGAAATTATCTATGATTTTTTTGACCAGCTCAAGTCACGTACCCGTGGCTACGCTTCCCTCGATTACACTATGCACGGCTACAAAGAATCCAAGTTGGTGCTGATGGATATACTGGTGAATGCGGAAAAAGTAGATGCCCTTTCCTATATTATTCACCAGGACAAGGCCTATCAGCGAGGCAGGGAAATGGTAGAGAAGCTCAAAGAAATCATTCCCAGGCAAATGTTCGATGTTCCTGTTCAGGCAGCGGTTGAAAACAAAATAATTGCCCGGGAAACAATTAAAGCTATGCGCAAGAATGTCACGGAAAATCTTTACGGCGGTGATGTGACCAGGAAGCGGAAATTGTTAGAGAAGCAGAAGGAAGGCAAAAAGAAGATGAAAAAAATCGGTCGGGTTGAAATCCCCCAGGAAGCTTTTACGGCCGTTTTAAAGGTCAAGTAACATTCTAAGCCAGGCTTTTAAATATCAATTCATTTTTCCGGATTATCATTTTGCTGTTTCAGGATCTCCAGGAATGCCTCGACCAGTTTGGGGTCAAACTGGGTGCCTGCATTATTTATCAGCTCAGCTTCAGCTTTTTTGTGGGATATTGCCTTGCGATAAGGCCGATCATTGGTCATAGCGTCAAAAGCATCAACTATGGCAATAATGCGGCATTCAACAGGGATATCTTCACCGCTAATACCAAGCGGATAGCCGGTGCCATCCCAGCGTTCATGGTGTTTGAGGATTAAGTCGGCAATGCCTGACAGATCGTTTGACGACGATGCGATACGGTACCCTTTTTCAGGATGCTGCTTAATTATTTGCCACTGTTCATCTGTCAGCGAGCCTTCTTTGAATAAGATGCTGTCAGGAACGCCCACCTTCCCCAGGTCGTGCCCCTGGGCTAAAAGTGCTAAATCAGAGAGTGCTTTTTTAGACAAACCAACTTTCTTTCCTAATTTCTTGCTGAGTTCTTCCAGCCTTCTGGCATGGCCCTGGGTTATAAAATCCCGTTCTCCAAGCGTAATCATTAACGACCTGATAATCTGTGATCTGGCGTCAACTCCCTTGTGCAGCTTATCCCGGTACATTAAATCGTCAGCTTCCTTAAAAGCTTCATGAAGATTTGCATCTTTATTTTCTGCCGTTGCCATGCCTAATGAGATGCTCAGCGGAATCTGTTCCTTAGTTTCATTGTTATATATATCTACCTGTTGGCCGAAACGCCTGATTACTGACTCAGCAGCTTTGCTGTCGGTTTGTGGCAGCAGGATCACAAATTCATCACCCCCGACCCTGGCTAAAACATCTTCTCCACGCACTGTTTTCTTTAAGAGATTTGCGCAGGCAACCAGCAGCTGATCACCCTGTTGATGGCCAATAGTATCGTTAACCAATTTCAATCCATCAAGGTCGATTGATACTATAGATATCGGGTATTCTCTGCTGGAGCTTAACCGCACCAGTTCATTTTCGAAATAAGAACGGTTAAACAAACCGGTTAACTGATCATGCATGCTTAAATATTTAAGCTGGTCTTCATAGTTTTTACGTTCGGTGACATCGCGTCCAATTCCCCTAAAGCCGCAAATGTTACCGCCCTTATCTCTAACCAGTGATACTGAAAGTTCAGCATAAGCGCTCGATCCGTCTTTTTTAGTCATTTCAAAGGTCAGGGCATGATTGGTTTGCCCTGTCCGAAAAACCCGGTTGAAAGTGTTAAAGAATAACTGGTGGTTTATTGTAATATCCCGATAATTTAAATTCAAAAATTCATCAACTGTATAGCCAAGCATCCGGGCAGAGGCTTCATTGCAAAAGGTAATATTACCTTTTAGGTCGACTTCGAAATAGCCATCTTCAATGGAAGACAAAATATCCCTGTATTTATCTTCCGATTCACGCAGGGCTTCTTCGGCCTCGATACGCTCAGTGATATCTCTGGCAATACCCCTAAAGCCAACTGTTTCGCCCTGATCGTTACGTTTTAATGAAACCGAAACTTCAATATGTTTTTCCTGACCGTCACCGGTAATAATTGTCCAACCGGCAATTTTATCAGCTATGCCGGTATTGTAGACCTTATTATAAATTTTAAAGACGGAATCAGGATCTTTATGATAATCATCGTAGCGGAGTTTCAACAGTTCCGGCTTGCTGTAACCAAGTATCCTGGACATAGAATCATTAAAGAAAACAAGGTTGCCTTTAAGATCAACTTCGTAGTAACCTTCTTCCATGGTCATAAGTATTTCCCGGTATTTTTCTTCAGATTTTCTTAAAGTTTCATCTGCGCGCTTGCGTTCGGTGATATCAGTATAAATTCCATAGCCCCCACAGAATTTGTTGCCGATAGCTACCGGAATTCCCTTGATCAATACCTCCACCGGGGAACCTTCTTTATTATATCGGGTCCCCTCGGCAACGATTTTTCTCCCGGTTAGCACTGTTTTAGTATAGGAGCGGTTGGTCGATTTTGACCTGCCTATTTCCAGGGCGTCGTCTATGTCCAGACCCCGGATATCTTTCAATTCATAACCGAACAATTTCCGAAAATTACTGTTGATATCGGTGATTTTATTGTTTTCATCAAAAGCTACAATAGCATCTGTTGAGTTCTTAAACAATGCTTCCAAGAGCTTATTATGGTAAGCTATTTCTTCTTCCTTTGCTCTAAGCAGTTGTTCTTTTTGTCTTTTCAGTTTGGCATTGGTTAGCAGTTCGGCTACGATTTTTAGCAGATTGATTTCTATCTCTGAAAAGTTTCTTTTGCTTTTTACAGCATCGAAACCGACAAAACCGAGGCATTTGTCTCCATGCATTGTCGGAATCATGACGACAGATTGTGTGCCTTCATTTTCGAAGAATTTGCGTGCCGGATCGTCAGGTGGCAGGTCGGATACTCGGGGATAATAAATAGTTTCGCCTTTGATCTGTTTTTTTAGTATTTCAGGAAACATTCCAAAAGGCAGGGCTTGAAGATTATCTTTCTGCGGGCTGACTCCTTTTGCACTCCACTCATGTGTGTTCGTCGTTACTTTTTGAGCAAAATCATGGGAAAACAGATATACACGGTCAACATTAATAAATAATCCTATTTCTTTCAAGGCCTCATTGATATACTGGTTGATAGAACCTTCGGGAATATTAATAAAAGAATTGCCCAGCCTGTTTATTAGTTGTAGAAGCTGGTCGCGTTTTTTCAGGTTCCCCTCAGCAGCTTTATGCCTGGTTATATCACGGTACTGCCACATATGCCCTATGAAGCTATTGTCTTCGGAAAACACAGGGATATAATCACGCTCGTAGGCAGTTCCGTCGGCAAATAATATCTCTTCGGCAATGACCGGGCTGCGGCTTGCTAATATTTCTTTAATCCTGCGGGGAAATGATTCAGGATCTGCCAGTAGATGCATGTTGACAGTGGCGGTTTCAGTGCAATCGATTCCGACCAATTTTTCCGGTGCTGCAGTAATGGAAAAGATATCACAAAAGGCCTGGTTGGCGAGGACTATTTTTTTCTCTTCATCTGCTACCAGTATACCGGAAGGTGTAATTTTTACCATTGAGAGAAAGCGGGCCAGATTTCTCAGCATCTCTTTATTGTTTTTTCTCAACATCTCAACTTCAGCTTGCAAATTATTGAAGGTTGTAACCTGTTTTTCTACATTCCGGCTAAATGTAATCACCTCTAACCAAATGGCTTAATTACTAAACGGTTTTAAATATTAATGGGTCGGGAATGCTGATCATGCTGTCGTGTTATTAATTATCTATTATTTCCACCTTTATCAGTGAATTCCTGCAAAATATTATAGCTGTTTAAAACTCTCGCTTTTCCTTGATATAAAATGCCGAGTTGGAATCCCTTTTTCTATTAAAAAGGTTACCGTGAGGCTGAAAAACTTAAAGGAAAGCGGTCAACATGTCTTGAAGATATTAACATTATAATTCCGTGATTAAAATTATTAAAAGTGAGCTGTTTAATGATGCAAAGCAAAAGAGCAGTTGTTAATATTAGCACCGATGCCCGGGAAGCGTTATTTGACATCACAGAAAGGGTTAAAAAAACTGTATCAGATAGCGGCCTGGAAAATGGCTTGGTCAATGTTTATGCCCAGGGAGCTACGGCGGCAATTATGATCCAGGAAGGGTGGGATAACAGCGTCCAAAGTGATGTTATCACCTTTCTGGCCCGGATTATCCCGCAGGGCATCTGGGAACATGATAAGCAGGATGGCAATGCTGATGCTCACCTTAAGGCCGGGCTTGTCGGGCCCGGGGAATCAATTCCCCTAATTAATGGTAAACTTGGTCTTTCTACCTGGCAAAATATATTTTTTTGTGAATTTGACGGACCCAGGAACAAAAGGAGCATAATTATTACCATTCTTAGCTCTGATGAATAAGTAGTAATTAAAAAAAGTACCGGGAGGGTTGCTTCTTCCCGGTACTATTTATGC
>SKZS01000092.1 GCA_007127255.1 Syntrophomonadaceae bacterium
AGTATTGCACGCAAAATAAAGGGCCGCAGTGCTGTGATGCTTAAAGGCAGCGGCGCCTTATGCTGCGGACCGGATAAAAGTGATGCTTTAGCTGCGGCTATTATTATGGATAAAAACTGTAAAGCGATTATTGCCTCCACCTTTTTCGGACAGGGCAAACCGATAAACCCGCTGGAGTGTATGCTGATGCGTTTTATTTATTTAAAACGATATTCAAAAAAAGCTGATCATTAAAACAACAAGGGCTGCCATTTGAGGGCAGCCCTTGTTAACAACGTTTTTTTTATCTTATTCTTCTATTGATACATCCTGAAGCATAAACATACTGGCAGGGGTTACCCAGAAATTCTGGACATTATTGTTAACTCCGACCAGGTTCTCGTTATAGACGAGATAAAGCATCGGGGCATCTTCAATAAGTATTTCCTGAAGCTCGCTGTAGATCGCTAAGCGTTCATCAGGATCAGACTCCTGACGCCCTCTGTCAAGAAGTTCGTCAGCTTCATCACTTCTGTAGAAAGCACGGTTGCCCGGAGCCCCTACATTGTCTGAATGAAAAAGAGCATAAACGGCGTAGTCAGCATCAAGTGTTGGAGTAGACCATCCAAGGATGAACATCTCGTGTTCCCCTGCGCCTGTTCCATCAAGGTATGCGCCCCATTCGAGAACTTCGACGCTAACATCGATGTTAAGCTCTCTCAATTCTGATTGCAGGTATTCTGCGATCATAATCCGGACAGGGTTGTCGTTTGTCCAGATTGTAGCTTCAAAACCATCTTCATATCCTGCTTCCGCCAGCAGCTCTTTCGCTGCTTCAACATCATATGGCAATCCGCTTATTGTCGGATCGTGTCCGAAGACACCTGGCGCAATTGGTCCTTCTGCAGGAATAGCAGTGCCTTCGTAAGCACCTTCAATAATTTCTTCCTTGTTAATAGCCATTGATATTGCCTGGCGGACTCTTACATCATCATAAGGAGCTTTGTCCAGATTGTAGCCAATATAGGCCATAACTGTAACCGAAGTAATATTCATAGAGGCATTGTCCATATTCTCAACGCGGCCCATATCACTTGGCTCAACCGGATCAGCAATATGAGCATAGCCGGTTTCCAGTTCAGATAAACGGGTCAGGCTTTCAGGGACAACTTTCCAGGTTACACGGTTAAGTTTTGCATTATCACCCCAATAATCATCATTGCGAACCATTACCAGCTGGTCACCGGGATCCCAGCTTTCAAGTTTAAAAAAGCCGGTTCCGACAGGATTTTGTGCAAGATATGTGCCTGCTTCATTACCAGCTGCCATTTCTTCATAATCAGCTTCGATTGCAGCAGGGCTAATTATTGCACCTCCACTATGAGCCAGGTGAGCTGGCAGCGGTGCAAATGGAAATTCGGTAACAAACTGTACAGTGTAGTCATCTACAACTATAACTTCTTCAAGCATGGAGAACAGGAAGAGACGAGGAGAAGCAACATCCGGATCCAGCAGACGATCAAAAGAGGCCTTCACTGCTTCTGCAGTAAAATCAGAGCCATCATGGAAGGTAACCCCTTCACGCAGGGTAAATTCCCAGGTTACATCATCAACTGCTTCCCAATCTGTAGCCAGTAATGGCTGAAGTACGCTGTTTTCATCAAATTGTACTAGTGATTCATAGATGCTGATACAAACGTTTGCTGACGGGACATCATTTGAACCGTGTGGGTCAAGTGAAACTGCGTCTGACAAGGTGGCAATTATCAGATCACCGCCATCTTCCACAGCTTCGTCATCTACCTCGGCAGGTCCGCAGGCGACTAAAAGCACGGGTACCAAAAACAAAACCAGAATAAACCATGCCAATCTTTTCACTTTCATTCTCAAACTTCCCCCTTTGTTTATAGGCTTTCATGTGCTGCTTTAGTATAGTTTCAACTACTTAAATATTTTATTTGTAAAATGTGTTAAATAATAAAATAAGACTATAAAAATGCAGCACAATTGATTATACTATACATAATGTTTTATTAAAAGACAAGATAAAAATCAGCTTATTAAAGGTTACATTAGAAAGAGGGGGAGGAAGTCTATATTATATGAGCGGACTGGTGCATGAAACAAGTGGAGTAGAACATCAACCTATCCGGGGAGCTTCCGGATTGCGGATAATTTATAAAAAGTTGAGCAGAAATAAAGCAGCCCTTATTGGGGGTTATCTAATTGTCTTTTTTGTGATTGTTTCTATCGTCGGACCTCATCTAACAGTTCATGATCCAGTAAGTGTTGATTATTCAACCAGGCTTTTAGCTCCTTCTTCAGATTTCTGGCTTGGAACAGACCATAACGGAAGGGATATATTTACCCGCCTAGTTCACGGTATGTCCATCACTCTTTATATCGGGTTTTTATCAGTATTAATTGGAGTTTTTATAGGGGTTCCCCTGGGAATAGTTGCCGGTTATTACGGTAAAATTATCGATACCTTCATAATGCGTTGTATCGATGTCTTGCTGGCATTTCCCGGTATTTTACTGGCGATTGCCCTGGTCAGCGTCCTCGGTGGCAGTATTATTAATGTTATCATTGCTGTCGGTATTTTTTCAGTTCCCGGTTTTGCCAGAATTGTCAGGGGTTCTACGATGGCTGTAAGCAAGCTGGAATACATTGACGCTGTTCGCGCTCTTGGAGCAACAGACCTGCGGATTATTTTCTTACACATACTGCCCAATATAGTTTCTCCAATAATAGTTCAGGCTACCATAAGAGTAGCGATTGCCATTCTTATTGCCAGCGGTCTTTCGTTTCTTGGTCTCGGTGCCCAGCCACCAACCCCAGAGTGGGGTGCTATGCTGAGCCAGGGGCGCAGTTACATGTTTGATCATCCTCATGTGGCCCTGTTTCCTGGGCTGGCTATTGTTTCAGTTGTTCTTGCTTTTAATCTTTTTGGGGATGGTTTAAGAGATGCTTTTGACCCCAGGTCGAAAGCTTAGATAAGGAGGGATTCTTGATTGCTTCAATTTGTTGTTCGCAGATTTATTCAAACTATACCGGTAGTAATTGGGGTTACCGTACTTGTATTTTCACTGATGCATCTTATTCCCGGAGATCCTGCCCAGATTATGGCAGGGGAAGCAGCGCAGGCAGAAACAGTTGAAGCAATGCGGGAAAGACTTGGTTTAAACGATCCTATACCGGTTCAATATTTTAGATATATGGGTAATCTGCTTCAGGGAGATCTGGGCCAATCTGTGCGCAGCAGCCGATCAGTAGTTGATGAAATCCAACCCCGGTTCTGGATTACGATGCGGCTGGCTCTCTACAGTATGTTTGTCAGTGTAATTATTGGTTTGGTGGCCGGAGTTATATCCGCGGTACGCAGGTACAGTCTGTCTGACAGTATGATCATGGTAGCTGCCCTTATTGGTTTCTCCATGCCAAGCTTTTGGTTGGGGCTGATGCTTATCAAATATATTTCTATAGATCTGGCGCTGCTGCCGCCATCTGGGTGGGGAACCTGGCAGCAGGCAATTCTACCGGTTATAGCTCTTGGAACCGCGGGAGCAGCGATCATAGCAAGGATGACCCGTTCAAGCATGCTTGATGTGATAAACCAGGACTATATCCGTACGGCCAGGGCAAAGGGATTAAAGGAAAGAGTGGTTATTTATAAGCACGGCCTGAAAAATGCCTTAATACCTGTAGTAACAGTGGTCGGTATCGAAATGGGTATGCTGCTTTCGGGAACTGTTCTAACAGAAACCGTATTTGCGGTGAATGGTATGGGGCGCCTGGCTATTGATGCGATTAGATCGCGCGATTTCCCACTGGTGCAGGGGATCGTCCTGGTATTTGCCCTGACCTTTGTAACAGTAAATTTCCTTGTAGATATTTCCTATCGGTATCTGAATAAAAGGATTGAACTTAATTAATGACAGCTTTTATTTTGAAAGAGGTGCAATCGAATGAACACAGCCGTACCCATATTGCAGATTAAGAATCTTCGGACATCATTTTTCACTGATGAAGGTGAAATAAAAGCTGTCGACGGGGTTACTTTAAGTGTATCGAAAGGCGGAACGATCGGGGTTGTTGGAGAATCCGGTTGTGGAAAAAGCGTTATGGCTCTTTCTGTTTTACGGCTTGTTGAAAAGCCGGGGAAAATAGTTGATGGCGAAATATTGTTAGACGGTTATAATATCCTGGAATTGAGCGAAAATGAAATGCGCGATATCAGGGGTTGTAAGGTTTCGATGATTTTTCAGGAGCCGATGACCTCCTTGAACCCGGTTTTGACAATCGGTGAGCAGATCAGGGAATCTTATAAGATCCACCAGAATATGGGCAAAAAAGAAGCATCGGACAAATCCTTGGAGATGCTGAAACTGGTTGGAATAGCTTCTCCGGAAAAAAGAATGGGACAGTATCCTTACGAATTGTCCGGAGGGATGCGGCAGAGAGTAATGATAGCCATGGCGCTGGCCTGCGTTCCGGATCTTTTAATTGCCGATGAGCCGACAACAGCGCTGGATGTTACAATACAGGCGCAAATATTAGAACTGGTCAAGGAGCTCCAGGAGAAGCTCGGAATGTCTGTTATATTTATTACACATGATCTCGGAATTGTTGCCGAAACATGCAGTCATGTAGCAGTAATGTATTGCGGTAGTATAGTTGAATATGCAGATGCTGAAACCTTGTTCGGCAGCCCAAAGCATCCTTATACAGCCGGATTATTTAATTCTCTCCCCCGTCATGATGTTGACAAAGAGGAGTTGGAGGCAATTAAAGGGTCTGTTCCCAGCCCGTCTGATATGCCTCAGGGATGCCGCTTTACTCCTCGCTGTCCATATGCAGAAGATATATGTTCGAAAAACTTTCCGGATTTAATAAAAATTAATGGTAACAATCTGGTCAGGTGTTGGATCTATACGGATCAGTGGAAAGGTGCCCGGGAGGTGACCCATTTTGATCGGTAAAGAGTTGTTGAAGGTAAATAATCTGAAAAAATATTTTCCGATTCAAGGTGGCTTTCTAGGTCGGACTGTAAATCATGTCAAGGCTGTTGACGATATTTCTTTTAATGTTTATGAAGGAGAAACTGTCAGCCTGGTCGGGGAATCGGGATGTGGAAAATCGACCGCTGGAAGGGTTATCCTGCGCCTGGAAGAACCGACTGCAGGAGAAGTTATTTTTAATGAAATTAATATGACTTCCCTGGACAAAGCTAACCTAAGAAAGATGCGCAAAGATCTGCAAATTATTTTTCAGGATCCTTTTGCTTCAATTAATCCACGGCAAACTGTAGCACAGGTTTTAGAAGAGGCTCTGCAAATTCAAAATTTAGCACCTGCTGAGCAGCGTAGATCACGCGCGCTTGAATTATTGGAAACGGTAGGTCTGGCGCCTTATCAGGCAGACCGCTACCCACATGAATTCAGCGGTGGACAAAGACAGCGGGTGGGCATAGCAAGAGCACTTTCTTTGAATCCGAAGCTTAT
The DNA here is from genome assembly GCA_007127255.1 of Syntrophomonadaceae bacterium. Taxonomy (GTDB): domain Bacteria; phylum Bacillota; class Dethiobacteria; order DTU022; family DTU022; genus T3SED10-7. Next base: position 5,484 of record SKZS01000092.1, read on the forward strand.
TATATGTGATGAAGCTGTTTCGGCATTGGATGTATCGATCAGGGCCCAGATATTGAACCTGTTGAAGAAACTGCAAAGAGAATTCAGTCTTACCTACCTGTTTATCTCACATGATCTTGGTGTGGTTCGTCATATATCTGATCGTATTATTGTTATGTATTTAGGTCGAATTATGGAAATAGCCGATAAGATCTCTCTTTTTGAAAATGCGCAGCATCCTTATACCAGGGCCCTTTTATCTGCCATTCCTATTCCCCGTCCGGGCAGAAAAAGGGAGCGGATGGTGCTTGCAGGAGATGTTCCCTCTGCAATTGACCCGCCGGTAGGATGCAGATTTCATACCCGCTGTCCTTACGTCAGAGATAACTGCAAAGAGGAAGTTCCCCAGTTAAGGTCTGCAGGTAATATGGCTGCCGGGCACCTGACAGCATGTCACTACTTTGAAGAAATAAACTCTCCTTGAAATGCTGATTTTGAATTAATTTGTTATAATATACAGTAGTTTAAGTTTTAAACGTTTGGCCTGGGTTCTATGTGAAAAAAGGGGGTTGAATATTTTATGAACCCCATCTTGTTTACCATAAACGATTATTCCGTTCGATCTTACCTCGTTATTATTTTAGCTGCTATTTTACTTGCTTTCCTCTTGATCAGGTATTACGAAATTCCCTATTTAAAAGC
>SKZS01000142.1 GCA_007127255.1 Syntrophomonadaceae bacterium
AAATTTAAAATAACAATTATTGCTCCGGACAATTCCATAATAGTATCTGTGAAAAAGCGGTAATCTAATGTTTCAGCTGAATATTCCTGGCATTTATGGACATAACCTATTATTTTTTTTGTCGTCTCGTTTTTTATTTTAGATACATTAACATCGTTGAACACTGTAATGAAATAACCTTTTTCATCACTAAAGGCAGTAACTTCGTACCAGCGACCCAGCGGTTCCGAAAAAGCTTCGAAATGGACGCTCTTTCCGGTAAGCGCTACTTTTCCGTAAGCACCAATCCAGTCAAAATCAGAAAACTTGAGGTCAGGCAGGACTTCGGTAATCTTTTTGCCCAGAATATCTTCTTTTTTTAACCCGGTTATCTTTTCAAAAAAAGAATCTACCTTTATAAAAATGTAGTCTACTGGATTATCATTTTCATCCACCACCAGTTGATGATAGGCAAAAGCGTCGGGCAGGTTCTCTACCAGCAGGCGATGTTTATCTTTTCTGTTTCCCATGACATTTGCCTCCTAATTTCAAGCTTATACCGTATTATATTTAACAATAATTACAAATAAATTTACTACCCGGAAAACGATATTTTTTTCGATCATTCCGGTAGCCTGACTTTCAAAGTCAACAGCTTGGATACATGGCTTTGTGCTTCGGTCTTTTAAGGGTTTACCATAACTATCTAAACTATAACAATGTTGTGCCATTATGTCTACACGGGAATCGAGTTTTACACTACAGTCAAGACAGCCTACACCATGTCGCTTTAACAGCATTGCCAGCCCATAATACCGAAGGACGTAGAAAAAGAGACGGTTTGGGGTAGACCCCCTGAACCGTCTCTTTATCTGGAACACAGAGGGACGGAACACAGAGAAACGGTTCTTTTGTGTTGTATCAGTAGCCTCATTAAGCTCCATACATATAGGCGGTTCTATGCCAAGAAGTGCCAGGAAGAAAAGCTTCACATGCATTTATCGTTTAGCTTCTCGTGGTATCAATGAAAAGGAACACAGAAAAACCGTACCCTGGTGCATTGAGCCGAGAAAATCTCCGTCACTTTTTCCCTGGCCATAGTATAGTTACCTGTTTCGCCGTTTTCCTGTGTTTCTACTAGCCGATGTTTGTTATCCAACTGTGATTGATAAAACCAGGTACCACGGCAAAGATGAAAAGTGCTTTCTGCATCCAAAAAGTGACCACCGGGTGCCACCTTTAGAAGATCGTCAAAAAGGTTCTTGTTCTCGGAGAAGTCGATCATGCAGCCAGGCGGCGGCAACGGCGGGTGATTTCTTTATCAGAGCACTCGTGCCATATGGGGTCAGGTCTTGAATTAATACTTTCATTTTGCATCTGTTCTCGGATCTTAACAAAAAGCTTATATTCCAAGACCTGACCTCCTTGTTCTCATTCTCACTGCTCTTTTTTACCTGGGAGCGAAGAAGGTATCTGAAAAAGCGGTAAATAGTCCTCTTGTGAGTTGAAACGGCATGGTGTAATATTAACAATCATGGGAACAGAGATTAAATATAAGGAAATCAATGCGCAAAGCGCTTTAATCAAGCTGAAGAGGAAAATACCTTACGGTTGGGATCTGAATATCTATAGGGGTTGCCAGCATGGCTGCTGCTACTGCTATGCCACATATTCGCACGGCTACCTAAACTCGGGAGAGTTTTCCCGTGAAATCTTTATTAAAACAAATATTGCGGAAGAGCTTGAAAGGGAACTCAATTCTCCCTCTTGGAAAGGTGAAGTAATCAATATTGGCGGTGTAACAGACAGTTATCAGCCGGCTGAAGAAAAACTGCGCCTGATGCCACAGATTCTGAAACTTTTGATCAAATATAAAAACCCGGCTATCATCTCGACAAAATCAAGCTTAGTTTTAAGGGATTACGACCTTATTGACCAGCTTTCCCGGATCACCTATATAAATATCGCCACAACAATAACCACGATAGATGAGTCAATCCGTCGCAAGATTGAACCGGGAGCCTCCTCCACAGCAATGCGGTTTGCTGTTTTAAGAGAGTTCAGAAAAACCAATGCCTCTATCGGTTTGCACCTAATGCCAATTATCCCCTATATTACTGACAGTGAACAAAATTTTGACAGCATGTTCTCAAGGGCTAAAGAGTGTGGGGTTGATTACCTGCTGCCAGGTACGCTTTACCTGCGGGGAAATATCAGAACCACGTTTTTTGAATTCCTCGGGAGCGAATACCCCGAAAAATATGACCTCTATTCAGCCCTCTACAAAACCGGCGGTGCAAACAAAGAATATAAAAACGAACTTTACCTTAAAGTGAACAGGCTCAGGAAGAAATACGGTTTGTCAAACAGCTACATGAAACCGATGCGTGAAAAACTTAACCAGAGTTAAACTATAACAGGTAGCAGTAATTTTTGCCATAGTTAACAAAAAGACTGCTTAATAAATGGAGATGGCATGGATAAATCTGAAAGATATAAAATAGTTAAATTTCCTACAAGCAGGTTAGCAACAATAGATATCGGGGCGGCTGCTTTTGGAAAACACCACATCAGGGCCCTGATTGAACTTGATGTTACTGAAGCACGTAGAAAAATGGCGCTGATAGAAAAGAATGGGCTTAAAGTGTCATTTAATGCCTGGTTGATAAAATGTATAAGTGAGGCGATCAGCAAATGTGATCTGATCCACGGCATACGCAGGGGAAAACGAAAAGTGTTAATCTTTAACGATATTGATGTTTCGATAATGATTGAACGGGAAATTAACAAAGAAAAAGTGCCGCTCCCCTATGTTGTCCGTAAAGCTAATCAAAAGAGTATAGAGGATATTACCCGGGAAATTGAAATTGGGAAAGGGCAAGAAATCGAAGGTGAAGAAAACTATGTCCTGGGTGATCGCAAAAACCGCATTTTGATGAAAACTTATTATCTGCTGCCTGGTTTTTTAAGAAGTATGATCTGGAAGCTGATGATCAGAAATCCCTTTTTGATTAAAAGAAACATGGGAACAGTCATGATCACATCAGTAGGTATGATTGGAAAATTCCACGGCTGGATCATCCCGGTAAGTGTGCATCCCCTTTGCTTTGCTGTCGGATCAATAGTTAAGAAACCGGGTGTTGTAAACGATCAAATCGAAGTTAGAGAGAGTCTCTACCTTACAGCCCTGGTTGATCATGATGTAATCGACGGTGCACCGGCAGTCAGGGCTCTTGCCCACCTGAAAGAGTTGGTAGAAATCGGCTTTGGCTTATAGCGATTTTTCTATATCAATCTAGTATCTCAGGGATAGATAGCTCAGGATAGGGCTGATGACCAGGGTTACAGCGAGAATAATCAGGCTGACCAGTGGATACCAGAGCCCCACGATCAAGGCTATAATCAAAATGAAAATACCAGCAAACCAGCCTGTCAGCTCTCCGGTAAATGTTTTGCCGGTCATCGGTTCAGTAAAAGCGCCAATGCTGTTGGCCCTGATCATGAGCAGCATAAAGACCAGGTTGAGCAGTATAAAAGTTAAGATAAAAAATATTAATGCCGCCCTGGCCTGCGGATCGTTGCCGATCAGGTTTGTCGGGTAGGGGACCAGAATGACAACCCCCAAAAATATCATATTCAGCGCGATCAGCAGCGGATCCATCTTTTTTAACAAAGCCATATGGCTGTGATGCTGCCACCAGATCATGGCAACCAATGAAAAACTCAAGATCAGCGCTGCAAATTGTGAAGCCTGGGAGATCAGGGCTTTCCCCAGTTGTTCTGACGGAACATCCGGAATATCGATAGTCAGAACCAGCAGGGTCATAGCGATGGCAAAGACAGCGTCACTGAGGTTGATAACCCTGTGAAACTCGAGGGAATCTCTATCATATACTTTTGATTGCTGATTAGTTGCTGTCTTTTTTTTACATGAATCATTCTCCACATATATTTGATTTGCTCATCACCTTAAAGATTCGTTCTATAATTTACTCCTTGTAATGATAACCAAAAATAGTGCAAAAGTCACGGAACACAAGGGGACGGTTCTTTTGAACACAAGGGGACGGTTCTTTTGTGTTGTATCAAAATGAACACAAGGGGTCGGTTCTTTTGTGTTGTATCATAATAACACAAAGGGTCGGGTTGGGGGTTGACCACTTGTGGTTTTGACCTTTCCTGAGCTGTATATTACGCTTATTCAAATATTGGCTGCACACCGACTCGTTCAAGCATATTTTTCATCTCTGCCTGTGACGGACCGTGCTCGTACCGGGCTGCAGCATCTAATACTTTGGGTAGAAGATGAATATCCCCGACAGTATTAAGAAAAAGTTGAGGCTGGCTCAATACCCAATGCACTGCCAGGTCAATGTCACCTTGCTCTTCCAGGGGTTGATACCAGGTTGCACGAGTTTGCTCCTGATCGCCCCAGGGACCTGCCGAAAGTGATTTTATTGTCTGAACCGCAACCTGTTTATTTTTGCAAACTGATAGTAGCTGCTTTACAGCGGCAGCATATTGCGGGTTTTGCATCAGCTGGTAGTTGAACGGAAACAATACTGAATCGAAATTGAACCTTTCCAAACTGCGAAGATGAATGGAGGGGGTGTTCAGGCCGTGCCCTGTGACACCCAGAAAGCGGGTTAGCCCCTCTTCACGGGCTTCAATAAATGCTTCCAGTGCTCCTCCCGGACCCATGGCGACTTCCCATTCTTTTGGATCCACCAGCAAATGCATCTGCCATAAATCCACACTGTCAACTTGCAGGCGTTCCAGGGAACGGTGTAATTCCTCTTTGGCTTCTCTATAAGTACGTTTATCTGTTTTAGTTGCTAAAAAGAATTTCTGACGGTAATCTTTCATCCATGGCCCGATTAGGAGTTCGGCATCGCCATAGTTTGCCGCCGTATCAACATGATTGACTCCATAGTTTAATAAAACCTCCAGGGTGCTGTCTGCTTCATCCTGGGTCACCTGGCTTAATGAGGCAGCGCCAAAGATAGTCCTGGTGCTGAGGTGGCCTGTCCGACCGAACGCTTTTGTTGCAATCATGATTTTACCTCCTCAAATTATTCATTTAGCAAAAACGGACCGTTAAGCCCCTATATGTTTTATCATACCACATGAAGAACAATGCGATAAAAATAGCTTGATCTTACAATACTTGTGCTGAAGCATAAGTGCGATTAAAAGAAAGCTGCTTATTGCGCTTTATGTTTCACTGTCAAAGAATGAAATAACAATGATTGCTGGCACTAACCAGGCAAGCTGAATTTGAAGTGCGTACCGCAATGAACCTAAGATCACAGCAGGATTATTCTTGAAGTTTTACGAATACTAAGTTTAACATTCCAAATTGGAGGTTTACCCCCTGCCTGAGGGGGTAATAATAAAGCCGGTATGGAAAAAGAAGGGGCCTTATTGAGATTACAGGAAAAGAATAAGCTGCGGATTGCCGCAGTTTTCTAGAAGTCTTCGCAAAGCGCAAGGCAAACAAAGAGGAGGTGTAGTATAAGTGAAATCCTACAGGAAAGAACTGTGGTTTCAAACCAGGGAAAGAAGAGAGTTTATCAACATTACCCCCCAGGTCCAGCAGGCTCTTCAAGAGAGCGGGATTAAGGAAGGTTTGCTGTTGTGCAACGCCATGCATATAACGGCCAGTGTTTTCATAAACGATGATGAAGCGGGATTGCATCATGATCTGGAAGTTTGGTTGGAGAAACTGGCGCCGGAGAAGCCTCATTCGCAGTATAGACACAACGTGTCTGAGGATAATGCTGATGGACATCTCAAACGGTCGGTAATGGGCAGGGAAGTAGTGGTGGCTGTGACTGAGGGCAGGTTGGATTTTGGCCCCTGGGAGCAGATTTTTTATGGTGAATTCGATGGAAAGCGGGAAAAAAGGGTTTTAGTTAAGATTATTGGGGAATAGGCCGGGAGAATGCCTCCATAATATAACACTAGTGGACTAACACTAGGGGACGGTTCTTTTGTGTCGTATCAGCAGCCTCATTAAGCTGCATATATATAGGGCGATTCTATCCCAACAAGTGCAGGGAAGAAAAGCTGCACATGCATTTATTATTTAGCTTCTCGTGGTATCAATGAAAAGGGAACACTGAAGAACAGTCCCTCTGAGTTTTCCGTTCTGCAGAATTGGCTCAAACTC
>SKZS01000069.1 GCA_007127255.1 Syntrophomonadaceae bacterium
ACGGCCCACGCCGCCCGCTCGGGAATTAACCCGGCGCTAACCACCGCTTTTTCAAGCGGTACCGTAATGGGCATGATGGTTGCAGGTCTCGGCCTTCTGGGCCTCGGCCTCCTTTACCTGTTTATTGGCGATCCATCTGTTATTAACGGGTATGCTTTAGGAGCAAGCTCGATTGCCCTTTTTGCCCGTGTTGGCGGAGGAATATACACCAAGGCAGCCGATGTAGGTGCAGACCTGGTCGGTAAAGTCGAAGCGGGCATTCCGGAAGATGATCCCCGTAACGCCGGGGTTATTGCCGATAACGTCGGCGATAATGTCGGAGATGTAGCGGGTATGGGAGCCGACCTCTTTGAATCTTATGTCGGTTCAATGATTGCCGCTATGACACTGGGTGTTGTTTTATACGGTATCGGTGGAACACTGCTGCCCTTGCTGGTAGCCTCGATCGGTATCCTTGCTTCCGTTTTTGCCTTTTTCTTTGTAAAGGCAAAAGACGGTGTTCGACTCGGCGCAGTTTTAGAGCGGGGGATATGGATCAGCGCTGTAGTGGTCCTGGTCGGCTCGTTTTTACTGGTCCGATCTTTTATAGCGCAGGGAGTTTTCGATAATTACGGTCCCTTTTTTGCCGTTATAGCCGGACTGCTGGCCGGGGTTATTATCGGACGGGTCACCGAATATTACACATCCGATCATTTTAAACCTGTGCAGGATATTGCCAGGGCTTCGCTGACCGGCCCGGCAACCAATATTATCAGTGGTCTGGCGGTGGGAATGAAAAGCACCGTATTTCCTATTATTGCAATCATCGCTGCAATCCTGGTTTCTTATTATGTAGCAGGTATTTACGGTATTGCCATTTCAGCCGTCGGTATGCTTTCAACAGTTGGAATGACTGTGGCCGTTGATGCTTACGGCCCGGTTGCCGACAATGCCGGCGGAATTGCCGAAATGGCTGAACTCGAACCGGAAGTGCGCGAGATTACCGACCAGCTCGACTCCCTGGGCAACACGACTGCGGCAATCGGCAAAGGATTTGCCATCGGTTCTGCAGCACTGACTGCCCTGGCTCTCTTCACTGCTTATGCCCAGGTGGCTGGTCTCAGCGTAATTGATATAACAAGCCCGCAGGTTATCGCCGGACTCTTGATTGGCGGAATGCTTACATACTTCTTCACCTCACGGACGATGGAGGCTGTCGGAAATGCTGCTTTCTCACTAATCGAGGAGATTCGCCGCCAGTTCAAAGAGATTCCCGGGTTAATGGAAGGAAAAGCTAAACCCGAGTATGCGCGTTGTGTAGATATCAGCACCAAGGCTGCCCTGAAGGAGATGGTTATTCCGGGTCTCATGGCAGTCGTCGTGCCCCTGGCTGTGGGCTTAATCCCGTTCCTTGGCAAGGAAGCCCTGGGCGGATTATTAGCCGGCGCGCTTGTAACAGGCGTGCTCCAGGCGATTAATATGGCCAACGCCGGTGGGGCCTGGGACAATGCCAAGAAATACATCGAAGCTGGTCATCACGGTGGTAAAGGTAGTGATCCCCATAAAGCGGCAGTTGTGGGCGATACGGTTGGCGACCCCTTTAAAGATACAGCCGGGCCTTCGCTGAATATCCTCATTAAGCTAATGAGTATAGTGGCCCTGGTCTTTGCGCCGCTTTTCTTCTAAAGATAAAAGCCCGGCCTGATGCCGGGCTTTTTTTAAAGGAGTAAAAGACTTTTAATTAGCCGCCTGATTGCAAACCGGTAAAAAAGTTTATATAAAAAGGGGCTGAAATCAATGGATGATCAAATGGACTACCGTAAAGCGGGCGTTGATATCGAGGCCGGCGAGGCTGCGGTGGAACGCATCAAGGGTTTGGCCAAATCGACTTTCAGGCCCGGGGTCCTGCACGGCCTGGGCGGTTTCGGCGGATTATTTGCCCCCGATTTAAAGGGTTTTAGTGAACCGGTTCTTGTGTCGGGCTGCGACGGGGTCGGAACCAAATTGAAGGTGGCTTTTTCTGCTCAGAGGCATGATACGGTCGGTATTGACTGTGTGGCGATGTGCGCAAACGATATCCTTGTCCAGGGAGCGGAACCGCTCTTTTTTTTAGATTACCTTGCCGTGGGCAAGCTTCAACCGGAACAGGTTGAAGAAATTGTGACTGGCGTTGCCGAAGGCTGTCGAGAGGCCGGCTGCGCTCTTTTGGGTGGTGAAACGGCAGAGATGCCCGGTTTTTACGCGGCGGGTGAATACGACCTGGCCGGTTTTGCCGTTGGTTTGGTCAACCGTCCCGACATAATTAACGGAGCGTCAATCAGGGCGGGCGATATTGTTATCGGCCTGGCGTCAAACGGCCTGCACAGCAACGGCTTCTCCCTGGCCCGCAAGGTTCTGCTGGAAGGGTCCGACCTTATACTGACAGATTATCAGCCCGGGCTGGGGGTGACCCTGGCCGAGGAAATGCTCAGGCCGACCCTAATCTACGTTAAGCCTGTTTTGGAAGCCTTAAAGAAGTTTACTGTCAGGGGTATGGCCAATATTACCGGGGGCGGTCTTCCGGGAAATCTGCCGCGGGTTTTGCCGAAAGGGCTGCAGGTTGAAATTGATCCCGATACCTGGCTGGAACCGCCGATATTCGATTTGATCAGTGAACTGGGCCTGGTTCACCGGGAAGAAATGTTTAAGACCTTTAATATGGGCATCGGTTATTGTCTCTTTGTTCCCGGGGAAGAAGCGGATCGGTTGCTTGCCCACTTCTCGGAACACCGGCTAACTGCCTATAAAATTGGCCGCGTTGAAAAAGGTTCCGCCCGGGTTGTGATAAAGGATTTATCATAATCAGAATAGAATTATTACATGAGATATTTTTAAGCCGGGGGGATTAAAAAGATGAAGCGAATTGCAGTTCTCGCTTCCGGTCGGGGAAGCAACCTGGAGGCGATCCTGGAAGCGGCAGAAAGAGGCGGCATTAGCGGAGAGATTGTGCTGGCAATAAGCGATCGCGTAGATGCCCCGGCTCTTGAAAAAGCTGAAAAAGGCGGGGTCGAAGCTGTATTTGTTGATCCAAAAAAATATTCCGGTCGTGAAGCATACGATCAGGCCCTTGTCGATCAATTAAATAGGGCGCGGGTTGATCTTGTTGTTTTGGCCGGATTTATGCGGCTGCTTTCACCGCTGTTTGTACGATCATTTCCAATGCAGATATTAAATATTCACCCCTCCCTGCTGCCTGCCTTTCCGGGAACAGATGGAGTAGAGCAGGCCCTTGCGCACGGGGTCAAAATGACCGGATGTACCGTGCACTTTGTTGATGAAGATCTTGACAGCGGCCCGATAGTTTTACAGGAAGCAGTTCCGGTTATTCAGCGGGAGACTGTCAAAACCCTGCACCAGCGAATCCATGCAGTCGAACACCGTCTATATCCGACGGCGATCGATCTTTACTGCCGGGAGAAGCTTAAAGTAGAAGGAAGAAGGTGTTTTATCCTTGAGTAAACGCCGTCGTGCCTTGTTGAGCGTGTCAGATAAAAGGGGAATTGTTGAGCTGGCGGAAGAATTGATTGCCATCGGGTTTGAAATTATATCAACCGGAGGCACTGCAGGGGTTTTACGGGAAGCAGGGCTGAAGGTGACTGAAGCGGAAGAAGTAACCGGATTTCCGGAAATTTTAGGAGGCAGGGTAAAAACGCTTCATCCGTCAATTCATGGCGCGATCCTGGCCCGCCTTGATCAAAACGACCAGGTTGCCGAACTAAATAAACACGACATTATCCCAATCGAGCTGGTTGTAGTCAACCTTTATCCTTTTGAAAAGACTATTGCCCGCGAGGAGGTTAGCATTGAAGAGGCAGTAGAAAATATCGACATCGGCGGACCCGCGATGCTGCGGGCTGCTGCCAAAAATCATCACCGTGTTGCGGTGATCGTAAACCCTGATCATTACGGTGAAGTGATAACGGAGCTAAAAGAGCGGGGCACGGTTGGCAGTAAGATGCGTTTAAACCTGGCGGCGGAAGCCTTTGCCCATACTGCCGGTTATGATGCCGTCATTGCCTCCTATTTCAGGGAACTACCCGGGGCAAAAATCGGCCCCTATCCCGATCGCCTCAGTCTCACATTTGACAAGATCCAGGTCTTACGCTACGGGGAAAACCCACAGCAGGAAGCTGCTTTCTATGCTTCTACCGGGTCAAGGGAAGGTTTGGCCACGATAAGGCAGCTGCAGGGCAAGGAACTTTCATTTAATAATTTAAACGATTTGAATGCGGCCTGGGAACTGGTTGGCGAATTTGAGGAATCGGCCGCAGTAGCGGTCAAGCACGCCAATCCCTGCGGGGTCGGTTTTGCCCCAACCCAGTTTGAAGCGTATAAACTTGCTCACGATGCCGATCCCATATCTATTTTTGGTGGGGTTGTCGCCTTGAACCGTCCGGTCGGCGCAGCTACCGCCCGTGAGATGGTAAAGATCTTTTTAGAAGTAATTGCCGCTCCCCAATTTACCGGGGAAGCCCTAAAAATACTTGGCGAGAAAAAAGATATTCGCCTTTTAGAAATAGAGCAGGCATCAAGCGATCAAAGGAATTATGATTTAAAAAAAATAACAGGCGGATTGCTAATTCAGTCTGTGGACAGCGAACCGGTAGATGTAACCGCAGGAAAGGTGGTTACTGCGAGGGAGCCGACAGGGGAAGAATGGAAAGCATTAAATTTTGCCCAAAAAGTTGTTAAGCATGTCCGATCCAACGCGATTGTTTTAGCGACAAATGGGCAGACTGTTGGTATCGGCGCAGGCCAGATGAACCGTATCGGCGCCGCGAGGATTGCTATTAGCCAGGCCGGAGACAGGGCCAGGGGGGCAGTGCTCGGTTCTGACGCATTTTTCCCTTTTCCCGACATAGTTGATGAAGCCGCCGGGGCAGGAGTTAAGGCAATTGTTCAACCGGGCGGTTCTTTAAAAGACGATGAGTCAATCAGGCTTTGTGACCGGCTGGGATTAGCCATGGTCTTTACCGGAAGGCGTTACTTCAAACATTAAAGGGTGTTAACGAGGAGGTGGGTTAAAAATGCGAGTTTTAATAGTGGGCGGTGGCGGACGGGAGCATACTTTAGCCTGGAAACTGGCCCAGAGTCCTCTCCTGGAAAGGCTTTATTGCGCTCCGGGGAATGCAGGAATATCTGCTGTGGCGGAATGTGTTGATATAGCTGCTGAAGATATTGATGCTTTAAAAAAATGGGCCCTGGAGAAGCGAATTGACCTGACAGTGGTAGGGCCTGAAGCACCGCTTGTTTTAGGAATTGCAGACATTTTCAGGCAGGCCGGATTAAAAGTATTCGGCCCCGACAGCAAAGGGGCAATGCTTGAAGGCAGCAAGGTTTGGTCCAAGCGCAAGATGAAACAGTGGGGCATTCCAACGGCCGGATTTACTATATTCGATGATTTTGATGATGCGCGCAGTCACCTGGCCCGGTTCTATGGCGGACAGGTCGTGATCAAGGCTGACGGCCTGGCTGCAGGGAAAGGGGTAACCGTGGCCTCGGGGCCGGAGGAAGCAGAGCAGGCCCTTTACGATATTATGATCGAGCGTGCTTTCGGAGAGGCAGGCAATAGAGTTGTTATCGAAAACTGCCTCAGTGGTGAAGAAGTTTCGGTGCTGGCAATAACCGATGGGAAAAAAATGGTCGTGCTGCCATCTTCACAGGACCATAAGGCGATCGGTGAAGGTGATAAAGGACCTAATACCGGGGGGATGGGCGCCTATTCACCGGCCCCGGTTTACACGGAAGAGCTGGCCCGTAAGACTGAAAATGAAGTATTCTGGCCGCTTTTAAACGGTTTCGCCGAGATGGGTGTCGATTTCAGGGGGGTTATATATGCAGGCCTGATGGTCTCAGCCGATCAATTCAATGTCCTGGAATTTAATGTGCGCTTCGGGGATCCTGAAACACAGGCAATCATCCCCCGCATGCAGTCGGACCTGCTGCCTTTGCTGGCGGCAGCCGCCGACGGAGATTTAAAAGATATTGAGCCGCGCTGGAAGGATGATCATGCCGTGTGTGTAGTTATTGCCTCGGGCGGTTACCCTGGAAAATACGAGAAGGGCCAGGTCATAGAAGGGCTTGAATCGCTGGAAAAAAACGGAGATGATAAGATTGCCGTTTTCCATGCCGG
>SKZS01000068.1 GCA_007127255.1 Syntrophomonadaceae bacterium
AGCTCCTGGATAAGCCGTTGCATTTCTTCCGGTGTTAAAGGAGTCGCTACCTTTGGCTTACTCTTCTTTAATCGTTCTTCTGCCTGACGGCGCAGCTCTTCCGCCGATCTGTTTTTCATGCCGCTCTCTCCCTTCCCTGATTTATCACAGCATTGCACCTGGCCGTTAGCCCTTCTCCTAATTGTGCTTCTTTTTTTCAGTCATTAAATTTTTTTCGGCTTTATCCAATTTCCGATCTTTTTTCACCATGCCTCTTTCCAAGTCATCCTGAATTTTTCTCAGATCAGCCTCCAGCTTCTTATATTCGGTAATATTTATAAGTGTTATTACTAACCCGTCAATTTTGTTGTCTAGGGTGCGGTAAGGCATAATTTTCACTTTAAACCAATTCTCTCCGCCAGAGGGAACCGCCCTTTCATTGGTATTCAGGGTGCGCAAAACTTTCCGGGCATCTTCTTCCAATTCCGGGTAATCCAGGTTGGTTGCAATGTCAGAAAGCGGTCGTCCCACATCACCTGGTATTAACTTGAATATTTCGGCTGTCTTAGAAGTAAAACGTCGCACCTTCAGAGTGTTATCCAGAAATAGTGTAGCGATTTCGATGCTTTCAAGCAAGTTCTTCATATCATTATTTACCTGAGACAACTGTTCATTTTTAGTTTGCAATTCGTGGTTGACCGTCTGTAACTCCTCATTTAACGATTGCATCTCTTCCTTGGAAGTAGTCAGTTCTTCATTGATTGACTGTAACTCCTCGTTGCTTGACTGCAGTTCTTCATTGGTAGCGCTGTATTTTTCATGGGTAGCCTGCGCCTCTTCACGAAGATGTTTAATCTGCTGATAGGCTTGCTGAAGTTCTTCTTCCAGTTCTGCAACCCGACCACTTTCAACATCATCATAGCTTGCTTTACTTCTTGCCCTGGGCTTTTTAGGTTCATTCACCTCTTTAAAAATGATCAGCGACATTCCGCGCAGCGATTCCGGTTCTTCAAACGGCTGAACAGTGATATTTACTGTTTTCGTCTCACCATTGTTCTTCACTACTGCGTTTTTAACGGTCACCGTTTTATTCTCTCGACCTGCAGTCTGAAAAGCGTTGTTCAGAGCATAGCCAAGGCCTTCACGGATCATAGCAAAAATGTTCCAGTTAGCCTTGCCTGCTGCCGGTTCAAGAAAGTTGCCTGTTCTTCCGCTTATATATAAAATGTCACCTATTTTATTAACCAGTACTGTTGCAGGGGCATAGAGCTTTAATATTAATTTATCCATCAGTGATTGTATATTTTCCGCCGGTTTTGAAGGCAGCGGGTGACTTGGAACACGCGGTGATGGAAATTCAAACGGCTCAGCCTTTTCAGTAGATTCAAGGCTCCGGTAGAGGCGGGATTTACCCGGCAGCGGCTCAAAAAGGTTTGTATGATTGCCGACAGTTTCAGCATTCCCTAATATTAATAATCCACCGGGGTTTAAACTGTAGTGAAAAAGGGGAATCATTTTTTTCTGCAGCTCCTGGGTCAGGTAAATCAGCAGATTTCGGCAACTCAGGATATCCAATTTAGTAAAAGGTGGATTCATGATGATACTGTGTTGAGCAAAAATTACCGTCTCCCTTATAGATTTGGCAACCTGAAAGTGATTATCATCCACCTGGACGAAAAACCGTTCCAACCTTTCCGGTGAAAGATCAGCAGAAATATTGGCCGGATAAATGGCTTCGCGCGCTTTATCGATCGCATCCTGGCTGATGTCGCTAGCAAATATCTGAAGCGTTGGTTTCTGGTCGGATTTTATCAGCTCTACTGCTTCCTTGAAGAGGATGGCTAAACTATAAGCTTCCTCACCTGTTGCGCAACCTGGCACCCAGGCCCGCAAAACCTGTTTCTTGTTTCCGGCAAGAAACTCTGGTAAAACCTCGGTTTTCAGTTGCTCCCACACTTTAGGATCGCGGAAAAAATTAGTTACCCCAATTAAAAGCTCTTTATAAAGCAACTCTAGTTCCTGGGGATTTTCCCGCAGAAAACGAACGTAAGTGGTTACATTATCGATCTGATGAATGGCCATACGGCGCTCCAGCCGACGGAAAACAGTGCTTTTTTTGTAAAGGGAAAAATCATGACCCGTCTTCGAGCGCAATAGGATCATTACCTTCTCGAAGGAACTCCGGGTTTTATCTGGTAAAGTCAGTTCGGATCCGTCGATATAAGGCTTATGTTTGAGGTAAGAAACGATTTTTAACGGCAGTTCTTCCACCGCGGCAGTGACATCGGCCAGGCCTGCCTCTATAGCGTTTTTGGGCATGCTTTCATACTTAGCCGAATTCGGATCCTGAACAAAGACCACCCCGCCTTTTTCCTTAATGGCGCCAAGACCTAATGTTCCATCAGTTCCCATGCCCGAGAGGATAACGCCAATGCTTTTATCCTGCTGATCATCAGCCAGGGAACGGAAGAAATAATCGATCGGTAAACGCAGTCCGCGGGGCTCTGTCGGTTCAAAAAGATGCAGCATCCCGTGGTAAATCGTCATATCGTTGTTCGGCGGAATTACGTAAACACATCTCGGTTTAACCACCGTGCGTTCTTCAATCTGGATAACCTTTAAAGTGGTTACGCGCTGAAGCAGCTCAACCATCATATCTTTACGCGTTGGGTCCAGGTGTTGAACGATAATAAAAGCCATGGCGCTATCATCTGGAACGTTTTTCAGAAATAGTTCCAAAGCCTCCAACCCGCCGGCAGAAGCACCTATACCGATAATCGGAAATCCTGCTTCAGGCTTCTCTACTTCAGGTTTCTCTGATTCAGGTTTCTCTGATTCCGGTTTCTCTGATTCCGGGGGGCTTTGAGACTCATCGCCCAGGCAGACCTTTTCTTGCGAATCAGCCTTCTTCTTTTTAGTCATAATTGCCTCCCAATTTCTCATTAATATCAGCCGGGAATTGTTGCCCGAATCCTTAGTAAAAGTTCTGTTCTAGATCAGGTTAGGTAAGATAAATTTTTCTTTTGACCCAGTTATCACAGGGCATCTTTCCTCGAACATTAAACCAAATAAAATTTCGGCAATATTTTGTAAATCTCCTGCTATTTGATGAAAATATTTCAAGCGCTGGCAACACAGGGGGACCAACACACAACACAGGGGGACGGTTCTTTTGTGTTCCAAGATGAAGCGCCCCTGGGTTATAAACCTTTAAAATTTTTTCATTATAGAGGTTGTTTTAAATTTACAGAGAATTCATTATGTCAAATAAATAATTTAACCAAAAGAACTGGCAAAAAGCCTGCAGGAAAGGGTATGTGGGATAAAGTCCCATAAAGTGTTTATGTATGAAACCATTAATCGCTGTGCTTGTTATAACTCAGGATAATCCAAAGGAGGAATTATAGTTCATGCAAGTATTAAAAAGTCTCTTCAAAATCTAATCCTAATTCAGTAGCAGGTGCTTTAGCAGGAACTATCCGAGAAAATGGAAAAGCTGAGATGCAAACTATTGGAGCAAGCGCTCTTAACCAGGCAGTAAAAGCACTAGCTATTGCAAGGGGATTTGTTGCTCCCGCTGGTATTGATCTAGTATGTATTCCAGCTTTTCCCACCATTGAAATCAACGGTGAGGAAAGAACGGCTATAAAATTTCTGGTTGGCCCTCGTTAAAGATGCCTTTTTCAGGTAAGCGGAAAGCTTTCAAGACAGTAAAAACAGGGCAGTTTTTCCCCGTCCCCCTGACATTATAGTGAGACTTCTCTTTGCTAAAATAGACTTGATCTGATAAGACTTCTATACTCTCCTCCGCGGCCTCTTCTTCAACCTCAACAGGTGACTCCGCAGGCGGTTCCTCTTAAGCAGGCTCCTGCACTGCGCAGCCGAAGATAAAACATATTAGTACCACACCCATAATCAAGAACAAACTTTTCGTCGGCAGATTCAATCCAAACATTTTGAGCTCACCTACCCCCTAATAAAATAGCCGCCAAAAACCAGCAGCTAACTGTATTATGATCATAGCATTATCCATCTGCTTGTGTAAATAACTTTAGAACCTGCTATAAAAATAAGGATACCGCGAATAGGGACCAGTAGTGTGTACTGGTATAACTGACAGTTATGTATTTAAACTCTTCTTCCCGGACTAAATACCTGTGACTTTCTAACGGAGCTATGTTTTGTAGACATCTTTTCGGTGAGCATCTTTAACTACCCATATGGTCAGTTCATAATCTTGGATGGAATGAAGAATACGGTAATGTCCCTGTCGGATACAGTAGCGCTCTAAGCCGGATAATTTTTCGCATCCCGGTGGTCTTGGATTGTCAGCAAGTGCAGTTATGCGCGCGATTATCTTTTTTAATTCTTTTTTGCCAATCCTGTTTAAATCTTTTTCAACCGACTCTTTAAAAAAGACTTTATAGGCGCCCATTATTTTTCAACTTTCTAATCATGGCATCATAGCTAACAAGGTCTTCATTTACTCGCCCTGCAAATGCTTCGTTATCTTCAAGACCTTCGATTATAGATTCTTTGACGGCATTGTTGATCAACTCTGACATGGAGCTTGACGTTTCAATGGCTTTAAGCTTTAAGGCTTTATGTAAATCGGGATCTAAATAAATAGTAGTTCTTTTACCTTCTTTTATCATCGCCATCAAGCCTCCTTTATGTTATAACATATTAGCGTTTTATCGTTGTCATGACAATACCTTCCGGTTAATAGTAAATCACTTTTTTCTTGCCCGGGTCTGGAACCACAGTTCTTTCCTATAGGATTTCACGCCCGATTTACTCCTGCTTTTTGCCTCACGCTCTGCAGAGATTTTAAAGAGATTTTTAAAACATCATGACCAGGGGATCACATCAAACCGTCCCCCGCTTCATTCGTTTCATTTTAAAATCATGAACAGCAGGAATTACGACCGAATCTGCAGAAGTGGCATGCGATTTATTATTTTAAAACAGAAGCTTAAAAGAGCGGACCCGGTTTCATCGAAACAATAGCCGGAAGACACAGGGCTGCCGATTGAGCTACGGGGAGTTGTAAGCATTGCAAAAGCAGGCAGCAGAAGTCTACGAAAAAAGAGAGCAGGATTTTTCACAAAAACTGGCGGAAGCCAGGCAAAAATTATCTAATCTGACCCAGCTGCGGTTGCTCATTTTTTTGCTGGCGGCTTTTCTGGCCGGCTATAGTATCTACTCCAACCGGGGGGAATATGCTTTATATGCCCTGGCTCCTATCCTGATTTTTATATTAGTGGTTATCATTTACCGGCGTCTTGTGAAGAGCACGGCATACCTGGAAAAAATGGTCACCATTAACCAAACAAGTCTGCAAAGACTGTCCTGGCAGTGGCCTAACTTTTTAGAAAAAGGCGAGCAATATGCCCTGCCTGAGCATCCCTACAGTACAGATCTCAACATCTTTGGCCGGGGCTCCCTTTTTCAGTATATCAATACCACAGTTACCTTTAGCGGAGAAGAAGCTCTTACTGATCTGCTAAAAGGTCAGCAAGATCCAGTTTCAATCGGAGAAAGGCAGGAAAGTGTAAAAGAATTGTCGGGAGCCCTGCCCTGGAGACAGCACTTCCAGGCTACCGGGATGGAAGCTGAGGTCAAAAAGGAAAACCCTACAGAGCTTATAGCCTGGGCAAAAGATCGGCAAGTAGGCGTAAGTTTTCCGGATCTGTTGTTGCTGCTTCCCGGCATCACGCTCTTGCTGTTTTTACTCTACTACTTACAGTTCCTTCTGCTGCCCCTGCCCCTGGCTCTTGTAGTCATCCAGTACGCAATCCTGCTTTCTACCAGAAAAAAGATACACCGTGAATTTGACCGGACCCAAATGGCCTCGGACCGCTTAAAACAATATGCTGCCGTATTGAAATGTATAGAGGATGCTAAATTTAAATCTTCCCGCCTCCGGCGCCTGCAAGAGAGCCTTTCCGATGACCGCCGGAGAGCCTCCCTCCAAATTAAAGCTTTAGCAGGCATTGTGGAACTGACGCAATTTCGCTACAGCCAACAAATTGTTTATTTCCCGGTCAATACTATTGTCCTTTGGGATCTGTTCACAGCAAAAAAGCTGGCTGCCTGGAAGAGCTCTTCCGGAGCTTTCCTGGAAACCTGGATCAATGTTATAAGCGAGGTTGAAGTTCATGCCTG
>SKZS01000139.1 GCA_007127255.1 Syntrophomonadaceae bacterium
CCACCCTCTGATAGCAACTAGACCTACTCCCCGGGATCCCAAATCAAGTCCATAAATCCAGGGCAATGACATACCAATGATCACCACTGCTGCGATGATCAAAGATATTATAAGCCATGGCCTGGGACCAACCTCCTCAGGAGTAACAACTTCACCTTCAATTTGTTCTTGTTCTGATTGGTTTGAACCCCCTCCACTTGGGATGCTGTTCCCACAACTGGGGCAAAAATGTTCTTCTCCTGTCAACTGGGCCTCACATTTTTCACATAAGGCCATTATCAACTCTCCCTTCCCTGCCGCTATTCAGGTTTGTTAAAATCGATGGTTTTAAATTGACTGATCTCTGCTCCGCATGAATTCCCTTATTCTCCCTGCCAGGGTTGACAGCTGAAGTGCCCTTGTTTGTTATTGCATTTCAATGAACCATATAGTACTTATTCGTTTCAGCCAAGTTCCAGGCCACATTCAGGGCAGAACTGCGCTTCTTCTACCAGCTCGATCTTGCAGGCTTCACAAAACATCTCGTTTTTCTCAGCTGCAGCGGTACCTTCCATCTTTTCCTGCTCCGGTTCCCAATTGATCCGATCTAAAACTCTCATTGCCCTATTGCGTAAAGTCGCACCGCCCTGTTTCGAAGCTTTTAAAAGAGGCTCAACCGCTGCTTGATCCATGCTTACCAGGCCTGCAGTAGCTGTCTTTCTTATATCCGGATTTTCATCCAGAAGGGCATTTATCAGCAGATCACTGGCTATATTAGCATTAAGAGTACCATCCGGATTAACCACATCTTTACCGGCAAATATACCTACCTTTTTTACGATGCTTTCATCACCGGACCTGTAGAGAAGCGAGATACGGCTGTTAAGATAAG
This sequence comes from Syntrophomonadaceae bacterium, assembly GCA_007127255.1. Lineage (GTDB taxonomy): Bacteria > Bacillota > Dethiobacteria > DTU022 > DTU022 > T3SED10-7. The sequence continues at coordinate 872 of SKZS01000139.1, forward strand.
TCATGAGCCTCCAGCCAACAACGGCTACAACCAGAGGAACCAGAAATACGTTGGGGCCTGAACGAACACCCATCATCTCCATTTGTGCCTGTGTCTCAAAAGCACCTCTTACTGTTATGAATAAGAGCACGGCCAGGGCGAGGCCAAGAGCCCAGAAACCGATCAATACCAGAATGCTGGCTTCCCTGCGCTTCACAACGATTGCCCTGTCCTCTGCTTCAACAGGCATGATTTCGTATCCCTGACTTTCGTAGTCTTTTACAATTTTTTTTAACTCATCAGTTGAATTAACCAACCTGCCTTCTGTGCCCATGAACAGATCCTCTCCTTTTATAAATATTCTTTTCTGCTAAATTAACAGTCTTAGCTACAAACCAACACGAATCTACTTTTTTAATATTTTCTATATTGCCGCTGAGATTCCTGCCCGGGAAAAGCAACCTGGTACTGATAGTGACAAGGGTAAGCAAAGCAGGCAGCCCCCAAACCACCAGGAACCAATTGTTTGCAAGCGAATAAATATAATGAGATGCGGGGCAAAATATAACATTTCAAAACCCGATCCAGAAGGTGCTAGCACAATAACACGGTTGCCCTTGATCACTAAATGATAAAATGATGCTATAATTTAATAGTATATGAGGTTATATTAAACTTAAATGCACGTATGCTCTTTATTAACACATATTGAAGAAAATTCAAATGAGGTGCCCGGTATGGATTACAGGTTCCGCTTATGGCTAATGAAAAATAATAAGAAGGTTTTTGGTGAAGGGCCCTTGAAGTTATTAAAAAAAGTTGAAGAACTGGGTTCCCTTAGACAAGCCGCTTTATCCATGCAAATGTCCTACAGTAAAGCCTGGAAGATTATGAAACATGTTGAAGAAGAATTACATATAAAATTATTGGAACGAAAAATTGGAGGCAAAACGGGAGGAGGCTCAACCATAACCAGGGAAGCAAAAGATCTTATCAAGAACTATGAAGCTCTGGTTGCATCTGTTAACAAAAAAATTGAGGAAGATGTTAACAAGTATTTTATGATATAATTTCATTGGTTATTTTTTTTCGGCATCGTTATTCTTTTGCGCAGATAACGCATTATAGAACTGCAAAGCCTGATTTTGTTATTAATGTGGAGGCCTTTCTATTGCTCTTATTTAAAAGATATATTTTGCCAGGTGTTCTTTTAATGCTGCTTTTGTTATTTAATGCCTGTAATTCAGAAAAAGGACAGGAAGAGCAGCTCGGGAATAGCGATGAATTGCATATTGCTGTTGCTGCAGGGTTAAGGTTTGCTTTAGAAGAAATTAGCCAGGCATTTGAAGCAGAAAATGATATTAAGATAGTTTTTCAGTTTGGGTCTTCAGGTAATTTAGCCCAACAGATTTCCAGTGGCGCTCCTATTGATTTGTTCCTCTCTTCCAACCAAAACTTTATCGAAGGCCTGGTTGCAGGAGGAGATATTCTTGAGGAAAGTATAGCTCACTTTGCTATGGGCCGTATTGTGTTAGCAGTGAATAAACAAGCAGACCTGGATATCCAGGTCTTAGAAGATCTATTAGACGAAGATATTATTTATATTTCCATTGCAAACCCCTCTCATGCACCTTATGGCATGGCAGCAAAAGAGGTTTTGGAAAAGAAGGGGCTTTGGCACAAGTTGGAAAAGAAGCTGGTTTACGGGGAAACTATAACGCAGGCTATGCAGTACATTCAGACCGGTAATGCGCCTGCGGGTATTATTGCCCTGTCAAGTGCTGTTGTGCCTGAAATAGATTACTTTTTGATCGATAATTCGCTGCACAGCCCTTTAATACATACACTGGGTATTGTTAGCCGATCTGAACGGCAAGAATTGGCCTCAGAGTTTGTAGCTTTTATAAATAGCCCCCGGGGGAAAGCAATAATGGAGGAATATGGTTTCTGCCAGCCAGACCAGGGAGGCGATGCCCCTTGAATTGGATGCCGGTATACCTTTCTTTGAAAATCGCCTTTTACGCTACTCTTATCAGTGCTGTGTTTGGTGTTCCTTTGGGATGGTTGTTAGCAAGAAACAGATCTATTGGCGGCAATTTATTGTCTTCTTTTGTAATGTTACCTATGGTACTGCCTCCCACGGTACTTGGGTACTATTTATTAATTTTTATAGGGAGACAAAGTTTTATTGGCAGATGGCTCCAGGATACTTTCCAGGTAAACCTGGTCTTTACCTGGCAGGGGGCAGTTTTAGCTGCTGCTATAGTTTCACTGCCGCTTATGGTTAGGGCTGTGCAGGCCAGTATCGAAAGTGTTGATCCTAACACGGAAGATGTTGCAAGAACACTTGGCAAAACAGAGCCTGTCATATTTTTTCGCATTACTTTACCGCTTGCCTGGCAGGGAATTCTGGCAGGGGTTGTGCTGGCTTTTGCCCGGGCAATGGGTGAATTTGGGGCAACACTGATGGTAGCCGGCAATATCCCCGGAAAAACACAAACTCTTTCCATTGCCATTTATGATGCGGTGCAGGCAGGTAATTACGAGCAGGCAAATTTTTTGGTAGTCCTGATTAGCGTTATAACCATTTTCAGTTTATGGATATTAAACAGCTATGTCAAAAATAACAGGTGGTGAAAGCTTTGCTTATATTGGAAATTGAAAAATGTTATGACGAATTTGTTCTTAATACTGGGTGGAAAGCAGATAAAGGAGAAATAGTAGTGCTTTTTGGGCCGTCCGGCTCGGGGAAAAGCTTAACACTACGGGCCATTGCCGGCCTGGAAACCCCTGATAGAGGATTAATTAGAATTAACGGGCGGTTGGTATTTCACAATCAGAAAAATATTAATATGCCTGCGAAAGATCGATCTGTAGCTTATGTACCTCAAAATTATGGGTTATTCCCACATATGAAAGTGTATGAAAATATTCTATTCGGGATGAATGGCAATAGCCCGGAAAGAAGGAAGAAAAAAGCGATGCAATTATTGCAAAGGGTAGGTCTGGAGAATAAGTGGAATAAATATCCGAAGCAGCTCTCGGGAGGCGAAAAACAACGTGTCGCCCTGTCAAGAGCCCTGGCAAATAATCCGGAAGTACTGCTTTTAGATGAACCTTTTTCTGCTGTTGATATGACAGTACGGAAAATACTCAGAAATGAGATCAGGGATTTTCTTGCCCAGTGGCAAATACCAATTGTGCTGGTTACCCATGATCCTGATGACCTTGGTGCCCTGGCATCAAGGGTAATCCAGTATGGCAATACCAAAGTACCGGTCTGCTTAAACAGGTAATACATGAAACGTGAACTAATCTCTAAACATATTTATGAGCTGAGCCTGTTACTTTTTAGGGCGCAGGAATTAGATAACCGCTTCCAGTAGTTTTACTGCCAGTTCCTCGAAATAATCCTTATTTTCAAGCTTCTCCAACCACTGCTGCGGAATAGCCTCGCTGCCCAACCGGGCGCCGGCTATGGCTCCGGCCATGCAGGCAATGGTATCGGTATCGCCGCCTAAACTTACCGCTTCTAACACCGTCTCTTCGAAAGAACCGGGATGGCGCAGGGCACAGCAGATTGCCGCAGGCACCGAGTTAAAAGCTTCAACTCCGTTACCTAACTTTGAGGCAATTTCACCGAGATCTTTAGTTTCCAAAAGGGCTTCCATGTCTTTTAGCTTCTGTAAATACAGATCTTCTGCAGCATACTGCTTGAGTTGCCCTATAATTTCCGGGGCGGCAGGTGCACGGCTGCCGCCGGCAACCAGGGCCACAGTTAAAGCCAGGAGGACCGCTCCTTCCTGCCCTAATAAATGGGCATGGGTGATTATACTCTGAGCGCGGGCTGCCTCTACAAGCTTATTAAAATCTTTAAAGTAGAACAGGCCGGCGGGGGCCACACGCATGGCCGCACCGTTACCGTAGGAACCACCGGGGTAGATATCTTGCGCTGCTTTATCCCAGGGTAAACCGGCGCGAATCTTTTTAAAGATGCGGGGCGGCCCAGGCCCGTAACCCCTCCAGGGTTCCTGCTCGAAGTTTTTGGTGAAAACTTCCGCCAGATGCGGACCGTTTAAATCTTTGCAGGCAATCAACGATTCGGCCAGCCCGATTGCCATGTGGGCATCGTCTGTATAGCGCAGCCGGGAGCTTTTGGCAGCAACGTCCTTAACCTGGTAGGGCTTAAGAAACCAGGCTCCTTCAAAGGGAGCGCCTAAAGCGTCGCCTACAGCCAAACCGAGCATACAGCCCCGAAACCTGGATTGAAGCAGGGCTGATTCGGGCAATGAGGAATTGGCCACCGCAATGAACCTCCTTTAAGGGGATCTCTATCAATTAGAACAATATAAGCTAATCTTTCTTTATTGAAGAAAAAAACCCTTCAAGAAGAGTAGGGCCAGGGATTGCAAAAATCGAACTATAGGAAAGATAATATTTAAGAGCCGCCACAAACACTTAAGTATTGAACCAGGCCTGTATTTGTAAATTGTCAGAGGAGAAAAAGGCCTATAGTTTACTGCCCAGAAAAAAGAGATTTCCACTTTAAAGGGGACAGTACTAGTATCTAAAGTTTAGCATTTTAAAAAGAGAAGACAACAGGTTGGGAAAGAAAGAGTAAGCCCATTTGGTTAAGGAGACAGGCTGTCTAAATAACCTGCTCTATAAACTCAGACATCTGTTCATAGCTGAAAACACCCGCTTCATTGACAATTACCGCACCATCGGCGTTTATAAAGAAAAACATCGGTATGTACGGCACATCGTAGCCTTCTGTCCTCAACAGTTCAAAAGTTTCATCAATTGCAAAGTCAGCGACAATAAATTCTGCGCTGTCTTTATATTGCTCTTTTAGAGCCATGAACACGGGCTCCATCATCACACAGGCGCTTCACGTTTCAGAGTAAAATTTAAGAACGATCGGAACCCTATTAGTCCGGGCCTGGTTGAATACCTGGTAAGGGTTAGCAGTGGAACTAAACTCCTGCACTTCCGCTGTATCGCTGTTTCCTGAAGGTTCCGTTTCGGTATAATCAGCAGACGCTTCATCCTGGTCGCTATCTTCACTCAGATCATTTTCATCAATACTTATAGTAGCTTGATCATCTGTATCACCATTGTCATCTTCTTCAATAGCGGTTTCAGCCTCCCGCATTTCTTCTGCTTTCTCTTCTTCTTCAACAGGAACCTCCTGCTCGGCACAACCAGCAACAAAGGCAGCTATTACAATGAATATCAG
>SKZS01000130.1 GCA_007127255.1 Syntrophomonadaceae bacterium
CGCAGCTACCTGGAGAAAATAAGACCGAATAAATAAGTGGGACAGGGGGACAGGTTCCTTGTCCCACAATATATAACCAATAATACCATAATATTACAGGTTAAAATGGAAAGAGGGTATTAGGGACCCTGTTTTATTAATCCTGGCCAAGATTACCAAATTATGGTGGGACAAGGAACCTGTCCCCTTGTCCCGCTATTCCAGGGAAGGGACTGCTTATGGCCACTGACGATCAATCATATTTTGTCCCTCTTAAAAAAAGCCGTGCGCGTTTTACTGTGCAGGGTTCACGCTTTATAGCCACCCTGGCTCCTGCAGATGATCAAGAAGAGGTTTCGAAGATCCTCGATCAAGTCCGTGCCGAGTTCCCCGATGCCACCCATCATACTTATGCTTACAGAGTCGGCTCGGGCAGCTCTTTGATCGAGCGCTCTTCCGATGATCGTGAGCCGGCCGGTACAGCTGGCCCTCCCATGCTGCAGGTTTTGCAGGGTCATAATATCTCGGATGCCCTGGTTATTGGAACAAGATATTTTGGAGGGACTAAACTTGGCATTGGCGGTTTAACACGGGCTTACCGGGATTGTGCCCGCCGCGTATTAGAAGAAGCTAAACTAAAAAAGAAAGAACCCCTTCAAAAATACTGCCTGCAGTTGGCTTATGAAGATTTGGGCACTGTCACCAGGTTTATTGAAACCCTGGAAGGAACGATTATAAATCTGGATTATAGCGATACCGTAACAATGTATATCCAGGTCCCGGCCCGCGAAGAAGCAAACCTGAGGCCGGGTTTCCAATCAGCCTGCCGCGGCCGCGGCTCCATTAAAAAACTCTAAAACACTGGGACAGGGGGACAGGTTCCTTGTCCCACAATATATAACCAATAATGACATAAAATAACATATTTCGTGGTGAGTAGGACACTAAAGGGCACTGTTTTCTTAACCCTGAACAAGATTGCCAGATTATAATGAAACAAGGAAACTGCCCCCCTGTCCCACGAAAGAGAATCCTGCCTTCTTTTCATAATCAAAAATGTCAAATAATGGTGGGACAAGGAACCTGTCCCCCTGTCCCAGACAAGGAACCTGTCCCCCTGTCCCAGAATGCCAAAATATGGTGGGACAAGGAACCTGTCCCCTTGTCCCGGGTTTTTGCTGCGGTCGCTTTGTTGACACATCTTCGCGAAAACAGATATAATTGCGTTAACCCAAAAGGGAGGTAAACGGATGCAATCCAGCACTATACGCCAATATTTTTTAGACTATTTCAGCTCGAAAGAACACTTGATTATGCCCAGTTTTCCTTTGATTCCACAAAGCGATCCCACCCTTTTATTGGTTGGCGCAGGGATGGCTCCTTTAAAACCTTATTTTACGGGAGAAAAGAAACCCCCACATCCACGCGTAGCTACATGCCAGAAATGTGTGCGGACTCCAGATATTGACAGGGTTGGACATACCGGCCGCCATGCAACTTTCTTTGAAATGCTCGGAAACTTCTCATTTGGAGATTACTTTAAGGAAGAAGCAATCGCCTGGGCCTGGGATCTGGTTCTCAATGGTTACAGGCTGCCGAAAGATCGTTTATGGGTCAGTATTTATCTTGATGATGACGAAGCTTTTAAAATATGGAACGAGAATATAGGCATACCCGCTGATCGAATTATCAGGCTGGGTAAGGAAGATAATTTCTGGGAAATTGGCCTCGGGCCATGCGGTCCATGCTCAGAGATATACTACGATTTAGGGGAAGAAGCCGGTTGCGACAGCCCTGACTGTGCTGTCGGTTGTGACTGTGACCGTTACCTGGAAATCTGGAACCTTGTTTTTACACAGTTTAGCCGCGAGCCATCGGGGGAACTGGTTGAGTTAAAACAGAAAAACATTGATACTGGAGCAGGGCTTGAACGTCTGGCCATGGCCCTGCAGGATGTGCACTCTCTATATGAAATAGATATGGTTAAACCTCTCTATGATCATTTTTATAGCCTGGCTCCTGCTGACCGCCGGAAACAGGAAGTGCCCCTGCGTATACTTACCGAACACAGCAGGGGGACGTCTTTTCTGATTGCAGACGGGGTTATCCCTTCCAATGAAGGTCGCGGCTATGTTTTACGCCGCTTGCTGCGCCGGGCCGTTCGTTATGGAAAGCTGCTGGGCATCGAAGGCGATTTTATGACCGATGCTGCTTCCCTGGTCATTGATACAATGGCTTCGGCTTACCCTGAGTTAGATGAGCGTCACGAATATATCCGCCAAATAGTTAGACTTGAAGAGCAAAAATTCCAGGAAACCCTGACCCAGGGCATGGAAATATTAGACGGTTATATTGAAAAGATGAGCCGCCAGGGGGATGAGGTTTTGCCTGGTGAACTTGCTTTTAAACTTTACGATACTTACGGTTTCCCGCTTGATTTAACCGCGGAAATTCTGGATGAACAGGGTTTGCATATAGACCGTGACGGTTTTGAAAGTAATTTAAAAATGCAGCAGGAAAGAGCACGCAAAGCTTCCCGTGCGGTGACAGGAGCGGGAAATGAAGAAAAATATAAGGCAGCTGCGGGCCTGGAAACTGAATTTACCGGATACGAAACCCTAAAGCAGGAAACGAAAGCTTTATTCCTGCTTGTTGAAGATGAAAGCCGCTCTGAAGCGGTAAAGGGAGATAAAATAGAAATCATTTTAGATAAGACTCCCTTTTATGCCGAAGCAGGAGGACAGATTGGCGATATTGGTATGATCGAAGCAGGCAGAGGGCGAATTGCTGTGGAAAACACCTTTTTTTCTGCATCCGGCCAAATAATACACCGCGGGGTTGTTGAAGAGGGCAAAATAGCAATTAATGATTCTGTAAAAGCTATAGTCGAAGGCGAACGCCGCCGGGGTATTTGTCGAAGCCATACTTCAACCCATCTGCTGCACCGGGCCCTGCGTAATAGGCTGGGTGACCATGTTAACCAGGCCGGTTCCCTGGTTGCTCCAGACCGTATCCGCTTTGACTTCAATCACTTTGCAGCCCTAAACAGGGAGCAATTGCTGGCAATCGAAGAGGAAGTTAATAAAATTGCTCTTGAAAACGTTACTGTCAGGGCTGAAGAAAAAACGCTTGAAGAAGCAAAAGAGCTTGGTGCTACAGCACTTTTTGCTGATAAATATGAAGAGAGTTCGGTTCGTATGGTTTCAGCCGGAGATTACACCCACGAATTGTGTGGTGGAACTCATGTATCTTCGACTGGTGAAATTGGGCTCTTCAAGATAGCTTCCGAAGAAGGAATTGGGTCCGGACTTCGCCGAATTGAGGCCACAGTGGGGATGGCTGCTTACAGGCAAACTATAGAAAAAGAAGAGATACTGCAAAACATTGCCCTTATGCTTAGTACTACTGAAAGCCGTCTCGATCAAAAGTTTAATGAACACTGGGCCGAGTATAAACAATTACTAAAATCGAACCAGGATCTCAAACAGCGACTGGCAGCGACGGAAGTAAAATCACTTATGTCAGCGCTTAAAAAGGTTGATGGCGTAAATGTTCTGAGTGCTTCAGTAACTGCCGACAGCATCGACTCATTACGCATGGCCATGGATGAAGTGAAAAGCAGTGTAGAGTCGGTAGTAGTTGTTCTTGGCTCTGTCAGTGACGATAAAGTAATGCTGGTCGGGTCAGTCAGCCCCGATCTTGTTAAGCGCGGTATTCATGCCAACAAAATCATCAAAGAAGTTGCCCGCCAGGTTGGTGGGGGTGGGGGAGGAAAACCTGAACTGGCCCAGGCCGGCGGTAAAGATGTCAGCGCCCTGCCTGCAGCTATAGAGTCTGTCGAAGGGCTGGTCAGAGAACAGCTTGAAGCAGTCAGTTAGAGAAGCACAATAAAGTAACCGGGAGGAACTGATCATGCAGGATAACAACCACGGTAACACTGAAGAAACTGTTCTTTTTCGGGTAGACGGTGATGAGGTCGATAATAAGGCCAGGAAAGTTCTGACTACGGTTTACCAGGCCTTAAAAGAAAAGGGTTATAATCCCCTCAATCAGCTGGTCGGTTACCTGCTGTCAGGGGATCCGGCATATATTACCAGCCACCACAATGCGCGGAGTCTGATCAGGGAGGTCGAACGTGACGAACTTTTAGAGGAAATTGTTGGCACCTACCTGGATCTGGCTGAAAAAAAGAAACTTTAATGGAGACTGAATAAACTTTGCGCGTACTTGGTTTAGATCCCGGTGAAAAGCGGATTGGTGTTGCAGTAAGCGATCCCCTTGGCATTACTGCCCAGGGGGTCGAGGTTATAACCTATAAAAGTTTGGAAGAGGCCCTGGCCAGAATTACAGAAATATGCCACAGTTATGGTGTAGATAAAATAATTGTCGGCAACCCGCTTAAAATGAGTGGAGACAGGGGCAGCGCTTCTGAGAAAGCTGAAGAGTTTGCAGAGGTCCTGCAAAAAAAGCTTGATCTCCCTGTAGAAATGATCGATGAGCGTCTTACTTCGGGCAGCGCTGAGAAAACCCTTCTGGCTGGTGGGGTAAGGAGGAAAAAACGAAAAGCTGTTAAAGACAAGCTGGCCGCGGTATTAATACTGCAGCAGTACCTGGCCGGAATGGAAAGGAATAAAGATGAATAGAGGTGTTTGTAATGCATGACAACGGAGAAGAAAGAACAGATATAATAGTTCTGGTTGATGAAGAGGGTGTCGAGCACGATTTTGCCCTGGTTGATCGTTTTCAGGTTGACATGGCTGAATATGCTATCCTGGTTCCTGTTATCTATACCGAAGAAGGGACAAACGGTGAAGCGGTTGATTTTGAAGATGAAGCTTTTATCTTCAGGATTGATTTAGATGACGGTGAAGAAATGCTGGTTGAAGTTGAAGATGAAAAAGAATGGCATCAGGTGGCTTCTGTTTGGGAGGAGCGCGTTCAGAATATTGGTTATGAAGAAGATGATGATCTCCTCTAGGAAGGGGTTATTTAATGTTTAAACGCCTGGTTATTTCGCTGGCTCTACTGCTGGTGCTGGTCATAGTGGCAGCGGCAGCGTTTAATTATGTCTATCAAAGCATGCTTGAACCTGCAGATCCTGCAGCTACTGACGATTACAAGGTTGTCGAGATTCCATCGGGAGCGACTACGGAAACTATAGCCTCCATTTTAAAAAATGAAGAGCTGATTCAAAATGAACTTGCTTTTCGTTATTATGTCCGCAGTAAGGACCTGGGCAGAGGCTTCCAGGCCGGAACCTATCAGTTTAGTCCGGCCATGAATGTGTCCCAGATTGCTGAAAAAATAACAGCAGGGGATGTTTATACCGAAACCAAATGGTTTACTATTCCTGAGGGCTATACAATCGAAAAAATGTCAGAAAAATTGGAAGCGGAAGGCCTGGTCGATAGTGAATTATTCCTTGAGCTGGCGGCCTCTCCTCCTGATTATATCCGGGCTAGCTTTCCATATCTGCAAGGTATTGATGATCCTGATATCGATTACCTGCTTGAAGGCTACCTCTATCCTGACACTTATCAAATTGATTTAGACGCAGGCGAAGAAGAGATAATTAAGCTTATGCTTAACACGCTGGATGAAATTATTACGGAGGAACGCAAACAGCGTGCCGAAGAACTGGGTCTTTCTATCCATGAAATTTTAACCATTGCTTCACTGGTTGAAAGAGAAGCAGCTGTTGATCATGAACGTGATGTTATAGCAGGCGTCATTTACAATCGCCTGGCTATCGGCCAGCTCCTGCAGATAGATGCAACAATTCAATACATACTAGGTGAAACGAAGGAATTTCTCACTTACGCAGACCTCGAAGTGCCTTCTCCTTATAATACTTATCAGAATGCCGGTTTACCGCCCGGCCCTATTGCAGCACCCGGCAAACCATCGATTAATGCTGCCCTGTACCCCGAAGATAACGATTACTTTTACTACAACTACAAATATGACGATACCGGTGAACATTATTTTTCTTATACGTTTGAAGAGCATCTCAACAATGTGCGGCGAGCTGAAGAAAACTTGCAATAGCCGGCATATTATA
>SKZS01000167.1 GCA_007127255.1 Syntrophomonadaceae bacterium
TTGCGTCATTTGCTGAACAATAAAAAGACTGCTTTCAGAAACAGTTTTTCCTTTCATGGTTCCTTCCTTTCGCAGCTGTTTAAATGCTGCCTGTTATTGCCACACTATTAACCGGGTTTTACCTGTAACTGCTGCCTGCGAAAATTATAGCTGTTATTTGCCAAACCCGTCAACATTTACTATTAACAAAGCTTTTTTTTGAATGCCCATACCTTTATCAGAACAATTAATAGTATCATGTTTACAACTTCAACCAGACAATTTTTTGATTTGATAGCAGGACATTTTGAATCTTTGGCTAATTAATGATAATAAAGCAATAAGCTAATAAGAGTTCCCTTTCCAAGAACCTGGCATATAGCAGCATAGTTTCCATATACATAATCAGTTACCTGACATCTAATCCTAAATTATTAATTACCTGTGCTGCATCTTAGCTTATAGATAAGGTATTAACTGTAATTCTTTGCTTGATATTATATTTCCGTTTTTAATAAGATAAGGGGAAGAATAAATGATGCACGATGTTTTCATCTCTCATTCATCTAAGGATCATGAGGCTGCAAAAGTTATCTGCACCGCACTGGAAGCAGCCGGGGTAAGCTGCTGGATGGCCCCACGCAATATTAACCCCGGCCAGGAATGGCCGGATGCAATTGTAAAAGCTGTCCATAACAGCCGGCTGATGGTGCTGGTATTTACAGATAACGCAAATACATCAAAAGATGTGGCTAAAGAAGTCGCCCTTGCTTCGAATTTGCATATAAACGTGACCCCCTTTAAGATTGAGGATGATTCTCCCAAAGGAGTCCTCCAGTATTACCTGGCAGACAAAGAATGGCTTAGCGCATCAAATCCCCCTGATGGAAAACAGATCAAAGAGCTTATCGATGTAATAAAACCGCTGATTGAAAGCAGCAAACAGGAACATCCAGCGGCTGCTGAACCCCGGAAAGAAACCGGCGAAAGCGATCTGCCGGAAGGGGAAGCTATAGCAGCTGAGAAAGAACCACCGGTTAAGACTGAGAGCAGCTATATAAACTATATCAGGGAAAAGAAATTTATTATTCTGCCGGCCCTGGGTTTGCTGGTAATTGTACTGGCCTGGTTTTCGTTTGGCATGGAGGAAACTATATTCGAAGAACCTGCAAAAGCTGCAAACGTAACCGCAGAAAGGTACCAATCCTTTGTGCAGCTTGATAATGGTGATTTATATGCTTTTGGAAGAGGTCAGGATGGCATGCTGGGCCTGGGAAATGAAGATAACATGCTTAGTCCAACGAAACTCGATGACCTCGGTAAGGTTAAGGAAGTATCCGCCGGAAACAGGCACCTTCTTATCCTCCTTGAAAACGGGGATGTTTATTCCTGCGGAGGTAATGTAAACGGCCAGCTGGGTCACGGATCCAGGGATGATACAATTATTCCTAAAATAATAGATGGTTTGCCTGCAATTAAAGCTGTATCAGCCGGAGGCGACCATTCACTGGTCCTGGCCGAAAATGGTGACCTTTATTCTTTTGGCTGGGGATGGGATGATCAACTCGGGCATGGAGACAAACAAGTAGAAGAGGTGCCGCGAAAGGTTGAAGGTATTTCCGATGTTGTCAGCATATCAGCAGGATACCGTTTCTCCCTGGCCCTTACGGAAAATGGTGACCTTTACTCATTTGGAAAGGGTGAATATGGTCAGCTGGGACACGGTGACCGGTTAAGCCAGGATATTCCGAAACAGGTTTTAGCGATCACCGGTGTAAAAGAGATATCCGCGGGAGCCTACCACTCCCTGGCCCTAACCGAAGACGGTGATGTATACTCTTTCGGGGCAAATTGGAATGGCATGCTGGGAAACGGCGATACAGATGTAAGACCTTTACCAACAAGAATTAGCGGAATCTTTAACGCTTCTGCCATTTCTGCCGGAAGGAGCCATTCATTGATTCTGCTGCAAAATGGCAACGCTTACAGCTTTGGTTCAGGTAGTGAAGGAATGCTCGGCCACGGTGATGAAAAAGACCATTATATACCATTATTAATAGAAGGACTGGAAGATGTAACGGCAATATCGGCGGGGTGGCATCATTCCCTGGCCTTAACCGAAGACGGTTCCGTTTATGCCTTTGGCCGTGGAGAAGACGGCCGGCTGGGGCTTGGGGATACAGATTCCCGCTTTGTCCCGACACTTGTCGATAAAACCTGGTAAGCCAGGCAGCCGCACCAGGTTGACGATTAATACACTTAAATAATAGATTTTTTATATTGATCAAGTGCATTACCTTATTGTTAGGATGGGAAAGGTGAAGAATAGCTTATGCACGATGTTTTTATCTCTCATTCATCTAAAGACCGGGAAGCTGCAACAGTTATCTGCACCGCACTGGAAGCAGCCGGGATAAGCTGCTGGATGGCCCCGCGTGATATTAAACCCGCCCAGGAGTGGCCGGATGCGATTGTAAAAGCTGTCCACAACAGCCGCTTGATGGTCCTGGTATTTACAAGTAACGCAAATACATCAAAAGATGTAGCTAAAGAAATTGCCCTTGCTTCCAATTTGCATATAAACGTGACCCCCTTTAAGATTGAGGATGATACTCCCAAGGGAGTCCTTCAGTATTACCTGGCAGACAAAGAATGGCTTAACGCATCCAATCCCCCTGATGGAAAGCAGATCAAAGAGCTTATCGATGTAATAAAACCGCTGATTGAGAGCAGCAAGAAGGAACATCCAGCGGCTGCTGAGCCCGGGGAGGGAACAAGCGAAAGTGATCTGCCAAAAGGAGAAGTTAAAAAAGTTGATACAGAACCGCCGGTTAGGACTGAGAGCAGGTACATAAACTTTTTTAGGGAAAAGAAATATATTATCCTTCCCATAATCATTCTGCTCGCCATCCTGTTCGCCTGGTTTATTTTAAATACAGAAAGATCGACCCTGGAAGAACCTTCTGAGCTGCCTCCACTTAAAATTGCTGTGGATGTATTAGCCGGAGCAGAGCACTCCTTTATACAAACCAATAATGGCGATCTTTATGCTTTTGGAAGTGGCGTTGATGGCCTTCTAGGTCTGGAAGATGAGCATAACAGGCTCAATCCGACAAAACTTACCAGTCTCGTTAATATCAAGGAAGTATCAAGCGGCAGCAGGCATACGCTGATCCTCCTTGAGAATGGCGATGTTTACTCCTTCGGGAATAACAGGTACGGCCAATTGGGACATAACCATAAAAATAATTTAATAAATCCCGAAAATATTTCCGGATTGCCTAAAATAAAGGCAGTTTCAGCAGGAGTAGTTCACTCTTTGGTTCTGGCCGAAAATGGTGATCTATATTCATTCGGGTGGGGATTGGATAATCAGCTCGGTCATGGAGACGAATTAACATTAACTTCCCCGCAGAAAATTGAAGACCTCTCCAATATTTCGAGTATATCAGCCGGACACCGCCACTCTCTGGCCATTACTGAAAATGGTGATCTTTACTCTTTTGGAAGAGGTGACAGCGGGCAGCTTGGGCACGGTGACCGGGCAGGCCAGGGTGTACCGAAACTGGTTGAAGCAATCACCGATGTAAAAAAGATATCAGCAGGATCCTCTCACTCCCTGGCCCTAACTGATAATGGAAATGTTTACTCTTTCGGAGCTGGCTGGAACGGTATGCTTGGTCACGACAATTTAGATATGCGAACATTACCAACCAGGATCAGCGGTATCTTTAATGCCTCTGATATATCAGGAGGAAGAAGACACTCGCTGATTTTACTTGAAAATGGCAATGTTTACTGCTTCGGTTCAGGTAATGACGGAATGCTTGGCCACGGCGATGAAAAAGACCGGTTGATACCTGTATTAATTGAAGGACTTGAAGATGTAACGGCAATATCTGCGGGATGGTATCACTCCCTGGTTCTAACCGAAGACGGTTCCGTTTATGCCTTTGGCCGGGGAGAAGACGGACGGCTGGGGCTTGGGGATACAGATTCCCGCTTTGTCCCGACACTTGTCGATAAAACCTGGTAAGCCAGGCAAACTCACCAGCTTGGAGGGAAATTAGCTTGAAACATAAAGTTTATCTATCTCATGCAGAACAAGACGAAGAGCTGGCACGGCTCGTTTGTTCAGCCCTGGAAGCAGCAGACTTAAAATGCTGGATGGCAGCAAGGAATCTTCGTCCAAATCGGGACAGACAAGCAGCAGTTAAGGAAGCAATTGATGCAAGCAGAATTGTAATCGTGATTTACACTGAGAATGCAAACAGTGCTAATGAAATGCCTTCCGAGTTGAACTTTGCAACTAACGCCCGTGTAAAAATCATACCCTTCATGGTAGACGATTCCCCACCGGCCGGCGTTATGCAATATTACCTGTCAGACACTCAATGGTTAGAAGCAGATAACCCACCAACAAGTGAGCAGTTAAACAATTTAGCTACAACCGTCAGTTTGCTGCTGGAAAGTGAAACAAAAGACCAGGGACTGTCATTAAAAAGTAGGTTCTCCGGCCTAAAGCTACGCAGAGCCTGGGCCTATGTCTCGGCAGTTACCATAGTGCTGGCCTTTGCAGTTTTTATTTATGGTGGAATCAGCATATTTCAAAGCCTTCTCCATCTATACGAAACATTAATTACTGTTATAGCCGCTTTATAGCAATCGCAAAAATATTTAGACAGTATTATATTATTAACATGTATAAGGAGTTTACCGGATGAGAAATATTAAGCTTGTGCTCTTAATATTTTTTTCAGGATTGGTTTTAGCAACCGGTTGGCTGTACATCGCCTGGATGAGCCTGGAGCAAACAGCGCTCAGTTCTGATTTCTACAGGGGACTTATCCGGGAAACTAATATTGGCTATGTTGCCCATCCAGAACTACAAAACTATCTATCTGCTATGTTGCTTAACAGGATGCCCGATAGAATCGGGGGAGCCCTGCTTGAAGAATTCGATAATGACCTCGAAGAAAACGCCGAGGAAGAAGAAGTTGATGAAGAAACCAGGCAGATCTGGACAAACCTTATCCATTCCGCTGTTATACAGAGCTATAATTCGGCATGGATAGAGAATCAAGTGTTTGCTATTGTAGATGAAAACCTTCCTTACATTAAAGGAGAGCAGGATTCTATCAGTGGAGAAATAGATTTAAGGGAGATCAAGGCAAGCATAAAAAGTAGAATAATCCATGAATTGGGAACCCTCCCTGCAGAATCTTTGCGGGCCTTGAATATACCTATAATCTCAACAGATTTAGAAAATTTTTGGGGAGGAACTATTCAAGATTTTAATGTGCAAATAGAACCCGGCATTGCGGAAATTTTGGCAGACGAAATCCTGGCCCAGATGGACCTGCCTGATGAAATCAGGCTTGACACTTTTGTGGCTGAAGCTGACTTGCCTCCGCAAACAGATCAGGCCATATCAGCCATGAACCAGGTATGGGAACTATTTCAATACTGGCCGTATATATTATTATCTCTGCTGCTCCTGATAACTCTTCTTCTGGCAGAGCCTTCCGCCGGCCTAAAATGGTTTGGCATATCCACTCTAATATTTAGCCTTACCGCTTTACTTTGTCTACAGGTAATTCTTTACACAATTACAACTCTTCTGCTATTGATGAACAATGTCGTTATTGCCGGCGCATCGATTTCACCGGCACTGGTTGCTGATATCGCTGCATATACTATTTCCCGGACAATGAACGTACCCCTGACAGGCCTTGTAATTGGCCTTGTTATGTTGGTTGGAGGTATGGTTATTGGACTTGTAAGCAAGGTTATTCTTAAAAACAAACAGCTCTAAATACCATTTGGTTATTTTTTCAAGGGCATAAATAGTACCGGGAAGAAGCAACCCTCCCGGTACTTTTTTTAATTACTACTTATTCATCAGAGCTAAGAATGGTAATAATTATGCTCCTTTTGTTCCTGGGTCCGTCAAATTCACAA